>CAZCMC010000006.1:0-23347 GCA_964499665.1 uncultured bacterium
TGGAACGGGATCATTGGGGCTGATGGGGCCAGGGATCTCGCCGTCACCTTGCGGCTCCTGCACGGAGAAGAGTTCCCGCTTCGGGGGCCGCTCTTTGGAGGCATCTTCTACTTTGGCCCCCTGTATTACTTCGTGGTGGCGGTCCCCCTCGCCCTCTTCGGGACGGCGACGGCGGTCATTTCTTTCCTCGCCTGTCTGACCCTGCTCGGCGTCTTCTTCGGGTATCGAGTGGGAAGGCTTCTCTTCGACCGCCGGATTGGTCTGCTCTTTGCCTGCCTCCTGGCCGGCGATTTTACCGCGGCCCTCGCCGCCTTTCAGATTTCCAACGCCGACCTCATCCTCCCCGCTTCCCTCGCCCTGCTCTACACGACCCTCCTTGCTATCGTTCAGCGGCAGCCAAGATACCTTGCGATAGCGATTCCGCTTGCCGCCGCCGCTCTCCAGATCCATCCGGTGACCGTCACCTTACTGCCCCTCCTCGTCGTGGCGCTCTGCCTCCCGACCGAGAGAGGCAAAGCAAGGGCGCTGACCATCGGGATCGCCATCGCCCTCATCCTCTTAGCCCCTTACCTCGCCTACGAGTTCGCCCATCATGGAGAGAACCTGCGCCGGCTCATCAGCCACCTGGGTCGTCCCAGACCGGTCGGAGAGGGCCTGCGCCTCTCTACCCTTCCGAAGATCCTCTGGTGGGCCGTCCTCCTTGGCCCCAGAGCTGCCACGCGGCTCTCCGAAGGGATTGCCCCTGTGTGGCCCCGCGCCCTCGCGCTCGTCACGCTCCATGCGGTGTCCATCGCCGCCCTCGCCGGCCTGGGCCTGACCATTGTCGGGCTTTTTCAGCGGGAACGGCGACGGTCATGCGCCCTGGTGCTCTGTTGGTTTCTCCCCTGGTGGCTGATTGTCCCAAGCGCCGTGTCGCCCCTCATCTGGTGGTACCTCTACCCGATCCAGCCCGCCTTCCTCCTCTTCGCGGCTCTCGCCCTCGCCCGGCTCTTCGATCACTTCCCGCTGACGCGGCGGTGGCCCGCGATCTCTCCCTCTGCCTTCGGTCTGTTCGCCCTCGTGCTGCCAGCCTGGTTGGGGATGGCGGCGTTTCAACGATCGGCGAAGGACGGGCTTCTGCGCCTTCCGGCCTCACTCCTCCTGGAACCCGAGGCGCAGGCAAAGGACGCCGGAGACTTCGTCTATCCCAGTATCGGGGTCCGGCAGGAGGAACGGCTGATCACAACCCTCTTGCAGGAGTCCGGGTGCGACGGCTCACTCATCACCCGCCTCCACGGCCATCTGCTGTGGCTGACGCTCCAATCGAGGGGGCAGCTCCTCACGCTCCATCAGCCTCGATGTCGAAGCTCAGGCGATCCGGTTCAGCGGGCCTCATTCGTCGGCCTGAGAAGATCCGACCTCCCGGCTTCGTTCAGGCGTGGAGCAGATGCGGCTGGGCCGATTGTGATCGTGCGACAGGACCCCCATGCACACCTGGCAGAGGGCCGCTACACTGATAGGCGAGAAAAGGGGTGGGAATCAGTGGACTTCAACGATCGTGCCTGGATGACGCTTCAACTGCCGGCCCTTCGGCGGCCTGATCCGGCGGCCTACCCGCCGCCACCAGACATGGCCTGGGCTCGCAGCCCGATCTTTGTCAGGGCCAGGCTCCGTGACTCGGGGACAGGACCGGTCATCCTCGGGGTCGCCTTCCCTTCCTTCGCCCCCTGGCTCTATCAAGGCCACGTGGAAGGTGTGTTCGTAAACGGGAAACCCTCTCCTCCTCCTCGACTTCGCACTGAGTACCTTCTTCTCTACGAGCTCGGCTCGATCCTCACGCCCGGGGAGAACCTCCTCGCCCTCGCCATCGGCGGCGCCCCGCACTTCACGCTGGATCTCTTTGTGATCGCCCCAGAGCCCTAATACACACGCATTCAGTGTCATTGCGAGGGGCCTGAATGATCATGGCCCCGCCCCCTGAGGTCCGCCCTTTCCGCGCAATTTCGATAGCCGCTGTTGAAGGCGTTCCAACAGCTTGGTATCGTCCTGTTCCAGGCGGCCTGCCCGGACCTCTTCTTCCACCCGCTCCTTTCTCGCGTTGATCGCCTGCACCGCCTGCTCGGCGTGCGCGATGGCGCCCTGTGTGTCCCCCAGCTTCTCCTTCACGAAGGACAGGAGAAAATGCGCGTCAACGTACCCGGGATCGATCTGCACTGTTTCCAGCAGCTCTGTCTCCGCTTCCGGGTACTGCTTCATCTCAAAGTAGACCCGGCCCAACCCGAGGTGGGCCGGCGCGAATTGAGGATCCAGCGCGAGGACCTGTTTGAATCGCTCAATCGCCCAACCCCATCGTCCGGTCTCCCCGTAGGCCATCCCCAGATCCATGAGGGTCGGGATCTGGGCTCGAGGATCAGCCTGGTGCGCCTCGGGCTCGGCGGGCCCCGGCGCCTGGGCCACTGCTGATCCGACCGTGCCCGCAAGAATCGCGAGCAGCCAAACAAGCGGCAGCGCGCGGCGCCTCACGCGCTGCCTCTGGGGCGGCTCCGCAGCCAGACGAGCAGATAGATGAGCAGGATCAGCCCAAGCAGGATCGAGGTGGTCACAATCTCGGAGAGTCCGAGGATCTTCACCATCATCAGCGCTTGGGCGGCGGCGTGTCTCCGCCTTCGCCTTGCGGGTTCCGCTTGTTCAGCCGCTCGATGACCGCGTCGGTAATGTCGATCTGCTCGTCGCCGTAAAAGATCCCCCGCCCCTTCGTGAAGATGGCGACGAACCCCTGCTCCTTCGCGTAGGCCTGGACCGCGTCGTGGATCTTCCTCCGCAGATCTTGGCCCCCCCGCCGCTCCTTCGCCTTCGCCTGCTTGTCCTTTGTCCGCTCCGCCTGTCGCTGCTTCAGCGTTTCAACCTTGCCCCTGAGCGCCTCTTCCTTCTGCTTCCGCTCCTCGGGACCCAGCTTGCTTGCCGCTTGGCGCAGCGCATCCGCCTCATTATCCAGCGCCTTCTGCTCCCCTTGCTCCTCGGCCTGCTCGGCCCGGAGCTGCTTCGCCGCCTCCTGCCCGACGACGCTTTGGCTCTCGATCCGCTTCAGGTCGATAAACCCGATCTTTCCGGCGGTAGCCGCCTGAAGTGGCCACGGGACGGCCAAAAGCAGCAGAGCGAGGGTCGCGACCACAAAGGCCGCCCGATCCTCCCCTCTCCGTTCACTCATCCGGTTCAGTGGTTGCCTGATGGCCTCCTTCATAACGTCCAGCCTCCTCACGCCCCCGTCAAAGGAAAGGCGGGCTCTCTTCGGTGAGCCCGCCTTTCCACGTGGATGGTGCTATGCCACAAACAACTAGCTTACACCAGCGCTCCCGCCCGATTAGGGAGTGGGGAAGATCCCGACACCGGTGCAGTGGTTTAGATCGCCTCCGGCTGAAGCACAGTTATATTTGTTGGCCGGCGCGTTCCACTTCCAGGGGAGCAGCCCGCTCAGCAGTGTCCCCCCGGTCCCGTCCGCCTGCAAGATGCTGAATCCGACGATCGGCAGCATCGCCGGGACGTACCAAGTTTGCAGGGTGCCGGGGCTAGCAGCAGCGCTGCAGACATCGCCATTGGCGTCTGTCGTACAGTTCACCCCCTTAACCGCGTCAACGATCTCGTTTTCGTTCTCGTCGATCATCAGGTTGAACCAGCCAGCCTTGGTGTCGGGCGTGCACGCCGGCAGCAGATTGAGGCCATCAACGCCGGCCACCAGGAGCGAGAGTGACAATACGTTGACCTGCTTGCCGATGGGCACCTTCCTCGGGGATGAGGTGGCGATACACTCCTCGTCATCCCGCATGTGGAGCGTCATCGTCGCGGGGATGTCGAAGTTGAATGAGGAGCAGTTTGAACAGTCGTCAGAGCCCGGGAAGCCGAAGTCGGCCGTCGGTTTCAGTTTAAGCGTCTTGCCGGGCGCGTCGTGAACCGGGAAGGTCACGACCATCAGGGTGTCAACGCCGGTGAGGTCATCGAGGATCCACCGGCTCTTCAGCGAGCCGACGGTGACGACCCGGCCAGGGTGGGTCAGGGCGAAGAAGGCCCGCTTCTGCGCGGAGTTCACCCCGGGGACAGGTGCAAAAGTATCTTTGATGGTCTGGGCCACTGCGGGAAGACTCAGGTCCTGGAAGGACGCGAGCGCGGTCGCGTTGTAGCCGCTGGCGAGGCCACTCCCAGTGCTCACGAAGAACGCCTCACCAAACAGCGAGTTGTTAAAGTACTGCCCTTCGAACCCCGACGGGGGGGTTCCGTTACATCCTCTCGCCTCAGTGGTCCCCTCGTCAACCGACACCGCCTCGATGTAGCCTGTGAGGCTTGGTACAGTTCGCGGGAAGAGCGAGGCTTTCGTGTCGCTGAGATCCGTCGTGTCGATGACGGCACTGCTCCCGACCTTGGTGAACGAGGCGGTCCAGACATCGCCGGGCGAGAGGCAGACGGGCCAGTTCGCCAGCTCAGCGCTGTTGTCCGGACGGCGGACCGTGAAATGGACCAAGACCCATCGCCCCGACGAGTTCACAGGGAAGCCGACCCCCGCGACCGGGTCAGTCCCCTGGCTAACTGCGATTGAGGTGTTCGTGATGGCGATCAGGGTGTCCTGGCCATCGACCGAATAGAGGGGCCAGATCAGCGCGCCCCCCTCCATGTTCGCCGGGACGTTTGTGTACCAGTATTGGCTTGGATAAGCGTTTGCCGGGCCCGCGAGAGCCAGAAGCGCGATCAGCAGCGCGACGGCGACAGCCGCCGTCCCACAGGTCTTCCTTCTTCGTGTATTCGCCACGTTTGGTCCTCCACTGGTTAGTTGTCAGTCCTCACACTCAACACGTGCCTTCGCCAGCGTGACAACCCCCTCACCTCGCAACCGCAGCACCCAACAGCGCCTTCCGTGTCACCTCCTCTCCCGTCCCCTCCGGTGTCCCCCCTGCGGTCGGTCTGCGTCGCGCCCTCGCGTCCCTCGCTCGTCGGTCACTCAGCTTCGCATTAATAACACGCCAGAAAACGCCTGCGTTCCAGCCACGGCCAAAGGTAGGCTCGACTATATACCACCCTCGACCACCCCTGTCAAGCAAAAAATGGTTTTCCGACACTGCGCGTCGGATTGCTTCGCCGGAGTCTACACTGAGCACATTCGCCCAGCTCAGTGTAAACTCCGCGAACGTGGCTCGCCATGACCGCCAAAGAGGTCAGCGCGTGGGCGACGCCGGCTCCGAGGCACCGGGCTCTTTACCGGCCACTCCTCTGGCCTCCTCTTCCGTGTTCCGCTCAGCAGGCGGGTACCCGATCGTCCCGCGATCCACGAAGACCCGGGGCTTCCCCGTCCGGATCAGATGCAAGTCAAGGACGTGGTACCAGACGCCATCGATCTTCTGCCAGTCATCGGTGAGCGTGCTCTTCAGGATCTGCTTGTCCCACGGCGGGATGGTGTGCCGGTAGTGCATCTCCACCTCCACGTCGGCCTGATCACCCTGAATCTTCACCCCCTTGACGGTGACCGCATAGACTTTGCCAGGGTCGCCCACCATCCGGATATACTTGATCAGGTTCAGGTTCTTCTGACGGACCGGATCCTCGAGGGTGAAGGCCCGCTGCATATCCTGGGAGAACCGGGCCTCCCAGTAGGCCTTGGCGCGCCCCAGGAGGATCGCCTCGTCGCCTTCGACGGCGCCTTCCGGCTTACCCGCCTCATCGGCAGAGAGATCAGGGCACGAGACAAACAGCCCCATCAGCAAGAGCATCGCCGCCCATCGACGCAGGATCATGGTGCGCCGAGCCTGCGCCCTCGTATTCCACCGCGCCCGTCTTTCCGGCAGCCTCAGTCGCACGTTCCATCCGCTACCCACTCCGCTTCTCCTCCACCCCGTCTGACCACCTCTGGATGGCTATGGATGACCCACCCCTGCTCGGCGCGACCTGTGCGCCGGGGCCTTTGTACCAAACAACGCCAGGGGCTGTCAAGCAAAAAGGAGCGAGGAGGTTCCCTAGAACTAGAGATAGGAGTTGTCTTTGCGAGGAGCGGGACCCCTCGCCTGTCATTGCGAGGAGCGGGACCCCTCGCCTGTCATTGCGAGGAGCGATGCGACGAAGCAATCTCGAAAGGCCGGGATTGCTTCACCTCCGGCTCGCAATGACACTCCATGTCGGATTGCCACGCACCCTTCGGCCACGCTCAGGGCAGGCCCTTTGGGTGCTCGCAATGACAGATGCTTTAGGCCGTTGGTAGGCCTATCTCTGTTCTTGGGTGGGCAACGAGGCTGAATCGAATTGTCATCTTCGAACCTCTAGTGTATGATCCCACGGGCGATGGAGCCAGACGCCACGGAGAGCCGATGAACGCCAACAACAGAAAAGCGGTGGCTGCGGCGGCGCTCGTCGTGCTGCTCGCGATCGGGGCGGTGTACGGCAACGCCCTCCAGGGCCGCTTCGTCTTCGACGACCATACCCTCGTGCTGACGCAGGGGAACCTCCGCGAGCCGGCCGCCTTTCCCTCGATCTTCTGGTCGAAGAAGTTCGACCGGGTGAAATACCGTCCGCTCCGGACAGCATCGTACTGGTTAGACTACCGCCTCTTCGGCCTCGACCCCCGGGGCTACCATCTCTCGAATCTGCTGCTGCACGCGGCCGCTTCCCTCGCGGCATTCCTGGTGGCCCTCCGCCTCCTGCCCTTCAGGGCCGCCCTGCTCGCCGCGCTCCTGTTCGCGGTCCACCCAATCCAGACCGAGTCCGTCACCTACATCTCCGGTCGGCGCGATCTGCTGTCAGGGCTGTTCGTCCTGCTCGGATTCTATGCCTTCCTCCGCTATCGGGACGACGGGGGGCGCCGGTGGCTCGGCGCGGCGGGCCTGGCCTATCTGCTCGGGCTGCTCTCCAAGGAGATGGCCGTCACCCTGCCGCTCCTGTTCCTGGCCTACGACGCCGTGCGGGGGGCTGACCAGCGTGGGTTCCTGCGCAGCGCCGTGACCGCGCTTCGCCGGGACTGGTGGCTCTACCTGACACCGGCCCTGGCCGGGCTCGCGTTTGGCGTCTACACGGTGACCGTCACACACGCGAGCCGCCAGACGGAGTACTACGGCGGCGGGCTCGGGATGACGGTCCTGACCGCTGCACGGATCATCGTGCACTACCTGAAACTGCTCCTGTTCCCCGCGACGCTCAATGCCGACTACTCGTACAACGCCTTCCCGGTCACCTCCTCCTGGACCGACCCGCGCGCCTGGCTCGCCCTGGTCGTCCTGACGCTGCTGGCGGCCGGCCTCATTCGCCTGCTCCCCTCCCGCCCGGTCGCGGCCTTGGGCGGCCTCTGGTTCTTCGTCACACTGCTGCCGGTCTCGCAGCTCATCCCGCACCACGAGCTGATGGCCGAGCACTACCTCTACATCCCCTCATTCGGCCTGTTCCTGGCGGCGGGCGCCATGCTTGTCACCCTCATGGAGAAGGGCCGACAGGCGGCAGCGGTCACCGGGGCCTGTCTCCTCGCGCTCTTGCTGCTCGGCGCCCGGACGGTGGTGAGGAATCGGGATTGGAAGGACGACCTGACCCTCTGGACGAAGACGGTCTCGACCGCCCCAGGCGCGGCTCGCGCCCGGGACAACCTCGGGAGAGCCTATCTCCGCCGGGCGCTCAATGAGCAGGCGGAGAAGGAGTTGGCGGAGGCGGTCCGGATCAAACCAGAAGAGCCTCGGTACCACGACAACTTGGGCCTGGCCTATCTGCGGCTGGGGAAGCTGGCCGAGGCCGAGGCCCAACTCCGGGAGGCCCTTCGTGGCAGTCCCCGCCTGGTCAGCGGCCGCATGAACCTGGGGCTCACCCTGTTCGACCAGCGCCGGTTCGAAGAGGCCGAGGCGGAGTTCCGCGAGGCGCTGCGGATCCGCCCCACTGTGGCGATGGCCTGGGACTACCTCGGCAGGATCCGGATGCAGGCCGGCCGACCCGATGAGGCGGAGACGCTGTTCCGGACCGCCCTTCAGCATGAGCCCAACAACCCCGAGCTCCTCTGGCGCCTTGCCACGATCCAGTTCGAGCAGGGCCGATTCGGCGAGGCGGAGGAGCGGCTCCGTCGGGCCTTGACGCTCGCCCCCGCCCACCCGCGCGTGCGCATGCTGCTGGCGCAGACCCACCTGAAGACCGGGCGGGATCGCGAGGCGCTCGCGGAAACCGAGGAGGCGCTCCGATTGGACCCCGATTCAAAGGAGGCGCAAGCCCTGCTGCGAAGAATTCACCGCCGATGAGCGGAAGCGCTGCGCAGCAGGAACCCCAGTACAGAGATAGGCCTACCAACGGCCTAATGCATCTGTCATTGCGAGCCGGAGGCGAAGCAATCTGGCATGTTTCGAGATTGCGCAGCCTGCCCCGAGCCTTCGAGCACCTCGGTTCAGAGATTGCTTCGTCCCCTTCGCTTTGCTCTGGGTCCTCGCAATGACAGGCGAGGGGTCCCACTCTCTCGCAAAGACGGGGGACTTTCAGAGCAATGACGATTCCTATCTCTGTTCTTGGGAGGAAGAAGAGCGCTTGAAGGCCCGAGACCGATCTGATATACTCCTGCCGTTCAGATAGTGGGGTGGCGGAGGGGCGGTAAACGCGTAGTGCGTTCGGTGTGGCAAGGGAGAGCGGTGCAAAAAGCGCACAAGACAAAACATGGCGCCACGCTGGAGGGGCCGACAGCGGAGGCGCCACCCGTTCCAAACCAGGAGGAGAACAGGCCTCGGCCCCTCCTCCATGCTGGATCGTTTTGGGCCTACACCGCCCTGATCGCCCTCCCGTTCCTGCTCTACGTGAACACCCTTCACAATAACTTCGTCTTCGACGACCTGCCGCTCATCGTCGCGCACAGCAAGGTCCAGGAGCTCTCCACACCCTGGCGCCTGTTCATCGGGCAGCAGACGGGGCGACTGAGCTACCGGGCGATCCGGACCGTCTCGTACGCGATCGATTACGCCATCGGGGGGATGAACCCGACGGTCTTTCACGCGTCGAATATCACCTACCACGCCTTGACCGTCCTCGTCGTCTTCCGTCTGGTCCAGGCGCTCACGGGCGCCTCCCGGGCCGCCTTCCTGGCTGCGCTGCTATTTGCCACGCATCCGATCCAGACGGACGCCGTGGCCTATCTCTCGGGTCGGCGAGACATCCTCTCCACCCTCTTTTACCTAACAGGATTTCTCGCCTTCATCCGGTACCGCGAGTCAGGGCGTCGCTGGCGGCTCGGGGCGGCCCTCGTCGCCTATTTCCTGGCCGTGCTCTCCAAAGAGATGGCCATCACCCTTCCGCTCCTCTGGCTGGGCTACGACCTACTCCGAACGTTCGAGCCGCAGACGGGAGAATCGTTCCCCGCCCTGCTCCGGCGGCTCGGCAACGGTTTCAGGCGCGTCCTTATGGAATCCCGTCTCTTCTACCTCGCAAGCTTCGGGGCGGCGGGGGCGGCGGCATGTTACCTCCTCTTCGTGGTCCGAGTCTCCCGCCAGAAGGCGTGGTATGGCGGGAGCCTTCCGATGACCCTGCTCACCTCGTCCCGCATCGTCGTTCACTACATCAAGCTCCTCCTCTTTCCCGCCACGCTCAGCGCCGACTACTCTTATAACGCCTTCCCGGTCGCCTCCTCCTGGGCCGACGTCCGAGCCTGGCTCGCCCTGCTCGTCCTGGCGCTGATCGCCATTGGTCTCGGGCGACTCTCCTCCTCCTCCAAGGTCGCCGCTTTCGGCGGGCTCTGGTTCTTTGTCACGCTGCTGCCCGTCTCCCAGATCATCCCCCATCACGAGCTGATGGCCGAGCACTATCTCTACCTCCCCTCGGTCGGGGTCGCCCTGCTGGTCGGGACGTTGCTCGACCGATGGGCCCGGACACCCCGGGCGGGCCGCGCGCTCGCCATCGGCGTTTCGACCGCCCTCCTGCTCCTCAGTGTACGCACCGTGGCGCGGAACCGCGACTGGAAGGATGAGCTGACGCTCTGGCAGACAACCGTCCGGACCGCGCCCGACTCGGCGCGAGCCCGCACAAATTTGGGCTTGTCCTACCTCGACCTCGGCCAGCATCAGGCCGCAGAGCAGGAGCTCAAGGCGGCGCTCGCGATCCTCCCGAACGATGTTCACGTCCTCAACTCCCTGGGGATCCTGTACATCTCCACCCGGCGCGAAGGGGAGGCTGAGCAGGCCTTCATGGAGGCGGCAAGGGTCGGCATGGAGCGGAACAAGGGGCTCGCGGCCGTGGCCCTTAACAACCTGGGCGCGCTCTATCTGGGCCAGAAGCGTGACCGGGAGGCGGAGGCGTTCTTCCGACAGGCGACCGAGACGGCCCCCACACTGGTGAAGCCGCCGATCGTCCTGGGCAGACTGTACCTGGAGTCCGGCCGGTTCGAGGAGGCAGAGCGGGAGCTCAAGCGTGCGTTACAGCTTCGTTCGGATCTGCGCGCGCCTCACCTGTTGCTCGCGCATTTGTATCTGTATCGAGGGGAACTCGACACCGCAGAGCGCGAGGCGCAGGAGAGCCTCCGTCGCTCGCGGCCTCGGCTCCCCCCAGGCGCCTACTACGGGCTGATCGGCCTGATCCCGCAGGAGAAACAGGCGGCCGATATCGCCAGCGCCCATGCGGTCCTGGCCCAAATCCACCTTGCGGCGGGCCGGCTTGATCAGGCCGAGGCCGAGGCGAACGCGGCTATCGAGGGGAACCCCTCCTTGCCGGCCGCCCGTGGCGTCCTGGCCCAGGCCTACGCGGCGCGGGGGCAGCTTGATCAGGCCGAGGCCGAGGCGAAAGAGGCCCTGCGGCTGCAGCAGAGCCGCCCCGAGCCCTCCTTTGGCGGCCGCCGTCAGGCCGCCGAGGCCCAGCCGGGTCGGGCGCAGGCCACCCTCAAACGGGATGATCAGGCAAACGCCCCCTACCACTACATCCTGGGCGTCATCTACATGCGGAGGGGCAAGGCTGCGGCGGCGACCGCAGAGATGAAAGCCACCCTGCGACTCAATCCCCGGTTCGAGGCGGCGCGCGCGGCCTTGAAGGCGCTGGGGGCAAAGTCCTCAGCTCGCTGACGAGGCAGTCCTGTGGTTCAACAGCCGCTCCTGTCTGTCATCATCCCCCTCTTGAATGAAGCCGAGAGCCTTTCTGAGCTGTACCGGCAACTCAAGGAGGCCCTCCGTCCCTGGGCGGACAGCCATGAGCTGATCTTCGTGGATGACGGCAGCACCGACGGCTCGTTCGACATCCTTCGAACGCTCTACACGCAGGACCCCCGCGTCGTGGCTGTGCGCTTTCGCCGGAACCGAGGAAAGGCGAGCGCACTGATGGCGGGATTTCGCCAGGCGACGGGTCAGGTCCTGATCACCCTCGACGCCGACCTCCAGGATGACCCAAGCGAGATTCCCCGCTTTCTGAAGAAGCTGGAAGAGGGGTTCGATCTGGTCTCTGGTTGGAAGGTACGGCGCAGAGATCCTCTGGTCAGGCGCATCCTGTCCCGCATCTTCAATCGCGTGACCTCGCTCCTCACGGGGGTCAGGCTCCACGACTTCAACTGCGGCTTCAAGTGCTACAGGCGGCCAGTGATCCAGGAGGTCAGGTTGCACGGAGAGCTGCATCGGTTCATCCCGGCGCTCGCGACCTGGCGGGGCTTCAGGGTTGGGGAGATCGAGGTGAGTCATCGCCCGCGGAAGCACGGCACCTCAAAATACGGGATCGAGCGGATCCCCCGCGGCTTCTTTGACCTCCTGACTATCCTCATGCTGACCCGGTACCACCTCAGGCCGCTCCATCTTTTCGGAGCCTTAGGGATGCTGCTGGGCCTCGTGGGCTCTGCGTCGCTGGCGTATCTTGTGGTAGGTTGGTTCTTCGGCAGGTGGATCGGCAACCGCCCCCTGTTAAGCCTCAGCATCCTGATGATGATCATCGGCCTCCAGTTGATCTTCTTTGGACTCCTGGCAGAGATCATTGTGTACTCCACCAGAGATGGGGAGGCTACGCCGCTCGTCTCTGTCCTCAGGCATGGTGAACCCGACAAGGACGCGCAATGATGCGGGAACACCGGCCCGGTGTGCAGGCCAACACAACCAGTCAAGAGCCTGCCCGGGGCGATGAGCAGAGATTTCGCCGGCTGAAGTTGATCACGATCGCCAAGGGGGCGGGGACCTCCCTGGGTGGGGGGCTTGTCGGCAGGGCCCTCACCTACGCCTTCAACCTCTTCGCCGCAAAAAAGGTCGGCCTCCAGGGCTTCGGTCTGTTCACCCTGGCGCTGACCATCCTCCGCGCCGTCTCGATCGGGACCGAGGCCGGACAGCCGGGCGCAGTGGTGCGCTACGTCTCCATCTACCATGGGCAGAAAGACCCTGCCCGGGTGAAGGGAACGATCTTGCTGTCCGTCCGCGTGGTCGCCAGTCTGAGCCTGATCCTCGGTTCGGTCCTGGCCTTGGCTTCTGATGTCTTGGCGGTCAAGGTCTTCCACCGACCCGAGCTGGCAAAGCCGCTGGTCCTCGTGGCCATCTCGATCCCGTTCAGCGCCCTCTCGAGCATCCTCCTGCACGCCACCGTGGGCCTCCAGACCATGACGTTTCAGGTTCTGACCAAGGACCTCTTCCAGCCCGCGATCGCCCTGATCCTCCTGGCCTCCCTCTTGCACTCCGGCCTGAGGCTGGAGGCGATCCTCTATGCCTACCTCCTGGCCGCCGTCTTGGAAGCGGCGATCGCCTACTATTTTTTTTCCCGGGCCTTTCAACACGTGATCTTCACGCCCCTCTTTCCCTCGGCAGCGGCGAGGCGCCTGCAACCGATCTATTCCAGAAGAGAGATGGTGGCGTTCAGCCTCCCTCTCTTCACGAGCCGACTGTTCAGCCGCCTTATGAAGCATGCCGATCACCTGATCCTCAGCTTCTTCGTGCCGATCCGCGAGCTGGGGTTGTACAGCATCCTCCACAAGACGGCCTTCGCCCTCATCGAAATCCCCAGCTCGTTGATGGAGGTGCTCGGCCCGCTGATCTCTCGCAGCTCAAGCGAAGGAGATCCGTCGCAACTCGAACGGCAGGTTCAGGTCGCCTCCAAGTGGATCTTCTCCCTCTGCTTTCCCGTCTTTCTCTTCATTCTCTTGCACCCCGACGCGCTCCTGAGGGTGCTGGGCGACCAGTTTGCCGCCGGGACGATGAGCTTCGTTATTCTCTGCATCGGGGCCTTCTTCGCCTTCATCAGCGGGCCGATCGCCTTGGCCCTCACCATGTCCGGAAATGCCACCATCACCATGCTCAACACCATCGGCCTTGGCATTATCAGCCTTGCGCTCTACGCGCTTCTTATCCCGCACTTCGGCGTCCTGGGAGCCGCTATTTCGTTCGCGGCCTCGACGGCGGTGATCTCAGTGGCACGCTTTATGGAAACGGTGGTGCTGCTTCGGGTACGGCCGTGGAGCAAGGAGTTCTTCAAGCCACTGGCGGCGTCCGTTGTCGCCATGATCCCGACCCTGATGCTCGAACCGCTTTTTCCCGCCAACAAGTATCTCTTCTTCGGGCTGGCCCTTTCGCTGTACCTCCTCGCCTACCTCGCCATTCTTCTGCTCCTGGGGCTGGATGTGGAGGACCGATTCATTCTGCGGAAGGTCCGAAACCGGCTCCTCCGCCAGCCTCAGCAGGAGGAAATGTGAGAGGGAAAGCGTGACGATACAACCTCGAGACACGAATGGAACTCTTTGGTCATTGGTTCGAAAGCCCCCTCGGCGGTCATTGCGAGGACCCAGAGCAAAGCGAAGGGGACGAAGCAATCTCAGGGCTCGGGGCAGGCTCCGCAATCCCACCGCTCTCGACATCCTGGGCGGTTCGCTTCTTGTGACACCAGGAGCAGATTGCCGCGCTGCGCTCGCAATGACGAGCCCTACGGTATGAGGGTCCGGACTATCGCACCTATAGACGTTCATGCCACGGGCCTGCCCTGAGCTTGTCGAAGGGCGCGCCGCAGGCTCATCAGGTCTTGCAAGGGAACGGAGTGAGACCCCTCGCCTGTCATTGCGAGGCTGACGCAGTCAGCCGAAGCAATCGCTCGACTGAGCGTGTCGAAGTCCCACGGCTCGGGGCAGGCTCCGCATTCTGACCTGAAAGGTCATTCCGAGCCTTATGACAGACGGGAGTGATGGGTGATGGTGTCCCACCCCAGAAGCTCGAGGTGGCCTGTCCTGTCGCGAATTGGGCTCGTGGCTGCCGGGATCGCCCTGGCCCTGCTGCTGGTAGAGGGAGGGCTGCGAGCGATGCCCGAGGCCCTGCCGAGGGGTACCAGGCTCGCCCTCGACCTCTTCCGGGTCAGGATCGCGGTGGATCGCACCCGCCAGGAGGACCCAGAGCTGGGGTTCAGGTTGAAGCCGAACAGCGACGTGCTAATCGAGGGCCATCCCGACTACCGCTATAGCGTCAAGCCCTATCTTAACCTTCCCGACAGGGGCTTCCGCGGCAATATCGCGACCCGGCCTCTTGTTGGGGTGGCTCTGGGCGACTCCTTTACGTTCGGCGTCGGCGTGGACGCGGAGGACGCTTGGCCGGAGCAGCTCTCGCGCCTCGCCGGGCGGAATTTCGCCAACCTCGCGGTTCCCGGCTACGGCCCTCCGCAGTACACGGAGATCTTGAAAAGGTACGGAATCCCCCTGAGACCGAAGATCGTCCTCTACGCCGTCTCCCAAAACGACCTGCGCGATAGCGCTGTCTTCGCGCGATGGAAACAGGAAGGGGGCCCGTATCGAAGCGAACCGGGCGAGACGCACTTTCTTGGGACTAACGGATTCCTCGCCCGCCACTCTCGCCTCTACCAGGTGATCCTTGTTCCTAGAATCGATCCTATTTTCCTAGAGGCCGACAAAGAGACGCTCATTTTCTCCCAGGAAAGGCTCGCTCGCCCGCAACCAAAGCTCGGCTGGGAGGTGGCGCAACGGGCCATCCTCTCCGCCCAGCTCATCACCGAACAGGAGGGGGCGACCTTTGTCCTACTCCTGCTGCCTTCAAAGGAACAGACGTATCGACACCTCTTGAGGGCAGAGCTAAACCGGCCGGACGAGAACGATCTTGACAAGGTTAATCGTCTCGTCTGGCAACTATGTGAAAAGGACAACCTCAGGTGCCTCGACCTGACGCCTCGGTTTATGGATCGCGCCCGCGACGGGGAACAGTTGTACTTCCGGGTGGACGGCCACTGGAACTCCGAGGGGCACCGATTGGCCGCAAGGACAATTTATGACTACCTCGTCAAGAACCGATTGTTGGAGGGAGCAAACCAGAAGGCGGGTGGGAAAAATACAACAGGACGGTGAGATTGCTTCGCGGAGTTTACACTGAGCACGTTCGCTTCGCTCAGTGTAAACTCCTCGAATGTGGCTCGCAATGACCGCGAGCGCGCATTGCGAGGCCGACTTCCCAATGGTCATTGTGAGGCTGACGCAGTCAGCCGTAGGGGCGCCGCTTGCTGCGCCCTCTGAAGGGCAGGGCAAGCCCTGCCCCTACGCACCGGTGAATTTAGCGGGGAGGGATTGCGCAGCCTGAGCCCTGCCGAAGGACCGAGGGGCCTTCGGCTCGCAATGACGGAACTTTTGACTTGATAGGTTATTTCATGAAGGGTCTCATACGGAGCGAGGCAAGGCGCTGTACTTCACGAGAGATGCGCACTGAAGCGCCGAGGGGCGCGGATTGGCGGCGCAGCGAATTTTTGAGTATCTGAAGCAGGAAAGGCTGTTATGAGCGCTCCAACCATTACACCGTGGGCCCGCCGCCTCCTCCCGGCCATCGGGTTCATCGCAGGGGGGATCCTCCTCGCCCTCCTGGCGGCGGAGCTCGCGCTGCGGCTGATCCCGGGGCTTTTTTCCCAGCAGATCGGTGGTCTGGCCCAGGTGGCGCGGCAGCGGATGGCTTTTGACAGGGCGATCACGAGCGACCCGGCACTCGGGCTGAAGCTCAGACCGAACCTCGACTTCCAGACCGAGAACCCCGAGTTTCGGCATCGCTATAAGACGTATCTCAACTATGCCGACATCGGCTTTCGAGGCAACGCCGCTGAACGCCCCCTCCTTGGGGTCGCCCTCGGGGACTCCTTCACCTTCGGCATCGGGGTGGAGGCCGAGGAGGCGTGGCCGGAGCAGCTCTCGAAGCAGATCGGCAAGAACATCGTCAACCTGGGTGTGATGGGCTACAGCCCGCCGCAGTACACTATCATTCTGGGGAAGTACGGCATCCGTCTGGCGCCGAAGCTGATCCTGTATGCGGTGTATCAGAACGACCTGAGGGACAGCGACTGCTTTGCCCTCTGGCGGAGGGAGGGCGGACTTTTTCAATGCGCCGCGCGGCAGACCCCCTCGGCATCGTACAAGTGGTTTCTCGCCAGGAACTTGATCCTTTACCACCTCTATCGGCAGCTTTCCGAGCCAGAGCCTGTTCGCGGGGAATACCACACTGATACGAGAGTGGTGGTTTCTGAAGAGATGCTCAGTATCACCCAGACCGCCAGTTCGCGTGAGGGCCGGGTTCCCGCCCAACAGGCGATCTTGGAAGCAAAGGCGATCGCAGATCGCCAGGGCGCCGCCTTTGTCCTGGTGCTCATCCCGTCCAAAGAGCAAAGCCACTGGCCGCTGCTGAAAGAGACGCTCGCGCATCCCTCCCGCTACGACATCGACGGGATCAACCGTACTGTGTTAGACTTCTGCGGGAACAGCGGACTCCGCTGCCTGGATCTCACACCGGTATTCCGGGAGGCGACGGCAGCCGGCAATCAGCTATACTATCGCGTCAACGCTCACTTCAATGCTGAAGGGCACCGCCTGGCGGCGAGGACGATCTATGATTACCTTATCAACAATCGATCGTTGGAGAGGGTGAAACATCACGCTGGTGAACGCACTTCTGCGCGACCGTCCTATATGACTCACTATCAGCGAGCAGCCAGATGAGCGCAACGCTGCCTGTGGCCGCTCCAAGCAAGGCAACAGGGTGGCTTCTCGATATGGAGGCGGTCCAGCGTTGGGGGGCACTCATCGTCGCGGGGCTGGCCCTTGTGATCGCCACTCTCACCTTCGCGCCACAGCTCGACCCGCAGGTCGATAGCGCGGACTACATCGTGTTGGGCCAGGCCCTCCGCGCCGGTCTCGGAATGCGCTACATCCACCTGCCGGAGGCCCCCACGCCTAACAGGCTCCCCGTCGGCTTCCCGCTGCTCCTCGCGGGGATCGAGTGGGTGGCGCCGAACAGCGTCATTGCGCGGAAGGTCCTGGTCGCCGCCTGCTACGTCGGCGCGGTGATCCTCACCTTCCGGCTGGCTGCCGCCTACATCGCTCCGCGGACGGCCTTCCTGGTCACCGTCCTAACCGCCTTAAACCCCTTCGTCTTGGGGATGGCCCGGCTCGTCATGTCCGAGCTCCCCTACCTCCTCGTCTCCCTGCTGGCCCTCTGGCTCCTGGAACGGGCGCTCGAGGGCCCAGGCCAGGGCTCGCGGGGGGCGTGGATCGGGGGCGTGGCGGCGCTCCTGGTCGCCCCCCAGCTCCGGACGATCGGCTGGAGCCTGCTCCTGGCGCTCGTGGTGGTCCTGCTCCTGCGGCGCCGCTACCGGACGCTCACGCTCGTACTGGTCGGGTGCGGGCTGGCGGTTGGACTCATGATACTAGCCGGGGTCAGGCCGATCGAGAGCCGGTACCTCGAGATCTGGGAGGAGCGCATGACCGGCCCGGAGGCAAGCGGGATCGGCGAGGCAGCGAAGTCCCTGCGCCGGATCGGAGCCTCGGCGTTTCACTACGGCTACTTCGTGATCCCGGCGACGTTCCTGCCGATGCCGGTGCGAGGCATTCCTTTGACGGCCTTCAAGACCCTCCCTCCCATCGTGGCGGCAGCGGCGGGCGCCGCCTGGCGCGTTGTGCCGCAGGCGCTCCTCGTGAGCCTGTGCCTCCTCGCGCTGGCCCTCGGGGCGTGGCCCAGCCTGCGAGGCCTGAGGCTCGCCCCGTACTACGCGGGGGCCTTTCTGCTGGTGCTGTGCCTGTGGCCACCTGAATTCTCGTGGGCCCGCATGGTGGTCCCCATCATCCCCTGCCTCTTGCTGTTCGGGGCGATCGGCCTGCAGCGGCTCTGGACGTGGGCTCGGCCGCGCACGCCGGCGCTGCACCGATGCGGTCCCGCCCTGGTCGGCGCGATGATCCTGGCGCAGGTGTATGGCAGCGTCTCGCTCGGGGTCCTGGCGCGGGACGGTTGGCCTCAATGGTCGGAGTTCCTGGAGATGGCGAAATGGATCCGAACCCACACCGACCCACACGACCTGATCCTGACCGATTTCCCAGCGCATCTCTACATTCTGACCGAAAGGAGGGCAGACTTCCTGTTTAGAAGGAGAACCGGGGGCAGGGTTAAAATGTTTAATGACTTCGAGCAACTGCTCCGGCACATCGACCAGACCGATGCGACGTATCTGGTCGATGATGGACTGCTTCGAACTACCAGAGAGTTGAGGCGGAGACTTTTCGTGCTGGCCGCGCAACCAGGCAGCCACTGGAAGGTCGCCTATCGTGGGCGCGGGAACGGTGTGTACGTGCGATCGCAATGACCTCGAGCGCGCATTGCGAGGCCGACTTCCCAATGGTCATTGCGAGGCTGACGCAGTCAGCCGAAGCAATCTGACCCGAAGGGTCATTCCGAGCTAAGCGAGGAATCTCAGCCCGAGAGATTGCTTCGCCTGCGGCTCGCAATGACGGGAGGGCTGGCTCGCAATGACGGAAGGGTTGGCTCGCAATGACACAACTCATCAATAGTTCTAACGGTCCCAAAAACAGAGATAGGCTTACCAACGCCTCGAAGTACCTGTCATTGCGAGCACCCAAAGGGTGCGTGGCAATCCAAGAGCAAATAGGCGAGATTGCGGAGCCTGCCCCGAGCCGTGAGATTGCTTCGACTGATTCTGTCAGTCTCGCAATGACAGGCGAGGGGTCTCGCTCCTCGCAATGACGATTCCTATCTCTGTTCTGGGGACGGTGCTCAACAACTGAGGTAGATGAACCATCATGGTAAAAATCCCGTTCACCCAACGAGATATCACGCGACTCTACATCCTTATCGCGGGACTCGATGTATTGTTCATCGTGGCGACCCTCCTCTTCGGTCTAAGGATCAGACTCCCCTTCCCTCTCATTGAAAGACAACTAAACCTCACAAAAGAAGTCAATCTGGCGACCTGGTATTCTAGCGCTCTCCTGTTTCTCGCCGCCCTGGTGGCGTTCGCCAACAGCCGGATCACCCCACCCAGTGTACACTTGAAGAAATGGTATCGGCCAGGGTGGCTGGGCCTATCGCTTGTGTGTCTGGGGTTGTCCGCCGACGAGACCTCCCAACTCCACGAAATGCTGGGGAGGTGGTATAGCCAAAATTTTGGACCGATTCTCGGCCTCACCTCAGGGATCGGGGGAAGGCCGGCTTACGCATGGCTTCTCGTTTACTCGCCGGCTATTGTGGCAGCGGCTGTGGGGATGTTCCTATTTTTCAGGTCATGCTTTGCAAGGTCTCGGGTGTCATTGCGGACCGCTTATGCCGGTTTGACATGTTGGGTCGGCTCCATTGCCTTCGAGTATGTGGAATCGCAGATGAGGCGCTTTTCACCCCCGTGGGGAGTCCAGGGGGCTCTTGAAGAAGGTCTCGAAATCGTCGGAACAACCTGTCTGTTGATCGCGTTCACAGAGTTCTTGCGAGCGCAGACCGGCGTGGACCATGTCTCGCCGGAAGAGGAAGGCAACGGCTAGGATTGATCAAGAACGATGGAGGGTAAGCGCGAGATGACAGAGCGCCGAAACGGCCGCCTCCCTCGGCTTCGCAGGCTGGCCTTCCGGGGTGGACTCGTACTGGGAGGAAGCTTTTTGGTCCTCCTACTGGTTGAGGGGGCCCTTCGGGTGGCGCCACAGCTTTTCCCGCGGACGCTTCAGAAGAGTCTCGAGAAGGGGCGACATGAGATGGCCCTCAAGCGCGTCTTCACCGGCGACCCTCGCCTCGGGATCAAGATCAGGCCGCGCTCGGATCTGCTTGTCGAGGGCCCCTTCGAACTCCGCTATCGAATGAAGACCTATTTGGATTTCTCCGACGCCGGGTTCCGAGGCAACGTCAAGGGGCGTCCGCTCCTGGGTGTGGCCGTGGGCGACGCCTTCACATTCGGGGTCGGCGTGGAGGCACCCGAAGCCTGGCCGGAGCAGCTCTCCCAGCTCGCCGGTAAGAATGTCGCGAATCTCGGGGTTCCAGGCCATGGCCCACCCCAGTACACGAGTGTCCTGACCTCCTACGGCCTCACGTTAAGGCCCAAGATCGTCCTCTACGCGCTGTCGCAGGACGAGCTGGAGGACAGCTTCTGCTTCGGCCTCTGGGTCCAGGGGCGGGGGCGGGAGGAGTACCGCTGTCCCCCCGAAGCGCGGTCGCCGTCTCGGATCGGGCGATTCTTTGCCACCCGCTCCGCCCTCTACCAGATTTTTCAGTCCCACTTCTCCCGCGAGGAGCCCCGCCGAGCCGATCCCGAGGGCCAGACGCCGGACGCAATCCGGTTTGAAATGGGCCGAATAAAGGGCCTCCTGACGCCGGAGGCGATAGAGCCGGCGTGGAAGCTGGCCGAATTTTCGATCCGGACCGCCAAGCAGACCGCCAAGAAGGCGGGCGCTACGCTGGTCCTGCTCCTGTTGCCCTCCAAGGAGCAGGCCTACTGGCATCTCGTGAGCCGTGAGCGCGCCGACGCCGCCCAGTACGACCTCGATCGTTTCAACCGGCTGGTGAAACAGCTTTGCCGCGAGATCGACCTGCGGTGTCTTGACCTCACCCCTCTGTTTCAAGAATACGCCCGGCAGGGCCGCCAGCCCTACTTCCGATTAGATGGAAACTGGAACCACGAGGGGCACCGATTGGCTGCAAGGACAATTTATGACTACCTTGTCAAAAATCGATTGTTGCAGGGGGCAAACCAGAAGGTGGGTGGGAAAGATACAACAGGACGGTGAGATTGCCACCCCTTCGACTTCGCTCAGGGCAGGCCCTTCGCTCCGCTCTGGGCTTCGGCTTATTTGGTCGCTCGCAATGACGGTGGAACAGGATTTCGTCCGTTTGCACGAATGCACACGCAGTAAGTACGGTGTCATTGCGAGGGAGCGAAGCGACCGACGCAATCTCACAACCAGCGAGATTGCCACGCTCCCGTTGGTCGCTCGCAATGACGGTGGAACAGGATTTCGTACGTTTGCACTAATGCACACGCAGTAAGTACGGTGTCCTTGCGAGGGAGGGGAGCGACCGATGCAATCTCACAACCAGTGAGATTGCCACGCTCCCGTTGGTCGCTCGCAATGACCAATTGCAGTGAGGGGCTGTGATGGCTGACTGGATGAAGCGGCTCTGGCAATGGTGGAAGCGGTTTGCCGAGCGTGTCGGCAACATCCAGGCAAGACTCCTGCTGACAGCCCTCTACTTCCTGATTGTCTCTCCCGTCGCCCTCCTGCTCAAGCTGCTGGCCGACCCGCTGGCGGTGAAGCGGCGGCTCGACCGCGCGTCGGGGTGGGTTCCACGAGAGGCGAGCGCGACGGACCTTGACGAGGGAAGGCGCCAGTCATGAGCGCCATCCTGGGGATCTCCTGCTTCTACCACGATGCGGCCGCGGCGGTCGTCCGCGACGGCCTCCTCATCGCGGCAGCCGAGGAGGAGCGTTTCTCGAGGAAGAAGCACGACTACGGCTTCCCCCACCGGGCGATCGACTTCTGCCTGGCAGAGGCCGGCATCGCCCCGTCCGAGGTCGAGTACGCCGTGTTCTATGAAAAGCCGTTCCTGAAGTTCGAGCGGCTGATGATGAGCATCCTGCAGACCTATCCCCGATCCTGGAAGGTCTTCCGGGAGGCGATGATCCCCTGGCTCCAGGAGAAACTCTGGGTCAAGGCCCTGATCCGGGAAAAGCTGCGGATCCCGGACCAGCGGATCCTGTTCGTGGAGCATCACCTCTCACATGCCGCCAGCGCTTTCTTCTGCTCCCCCTTCGAGGAGGCGGCGATCCTGACCGTTGATGGCGTTGGCGAATGGGCGACTGCAAGCCGCGGATTCGGCCGGGGAAGCGAGCTTACGCTGACGGCCGAGATGCGGTTTCCCCACTCGGTCGGCCTGCTCTACGCCGCCTTCACCGCGTTCCTCGGCTTTGAGGTCAACGAAGGCGAGTACAAGGTGATGGGGATGGCGCCCTACGGGCAGCCCCGGTACGTGGACAAGGTCAAGCAACTGGTCGAGATCTGTCCCGACGGCTCGATCTGGCTGGACATGGACTACTTTTCATTTCATCACTCCTCAACCCAGGCCTTCAGCCGCCGGTTCGAAGGCCTGTTCGGGGAGCCGAGAGACCCCAGGAGGAGCGAGGGGGTGGAGCCGTACTACGCGGATGTGGCGGCCAGCATCCAGGCCGTCACCGAGGAGATCCTCCTGACGATGGTCAGGCATGTCTATCGCGAGACCGGCCAGCCGCGGCTCTGCCTGGCAGGCGGCGTCGCACTGAACAGCGTCGCCAACGGCCGGATCCTTCGGGAGACGCCGATCGAGGAGCTGTTCATCCACCCGGCCCCAGGCGACTCGGGCGGGGCGATCGGCGCGGCACTGTACGCGCATCACGTCTATCTCGGACAGCCCCGCACGTTCGTCATGGACCACGCCTCCTGGGGGAAGGCGTATAGCGAGGCCGAAATCCACGAGTTCCTGGATCGGGGAGCCATCCGTCACCAGGTCGCGGCCAGCGAGGGGGAGCTGCTGGATCGGGTGGTCGAGGCGCTGATCGAAGGCAAGGTTGTGGGATGGATGCAGGGACGGTTCGAGTGGGGGCCCAGGGCCCTCGGCCACCGGAGCATCCTGGCCGATCCGCGGAGGGCCGAGATGAAGGACCTCGTCAACCGCAAGATCAAGTTCCGCGAGCCGTTCCGTCCCTTCGCCCCCTCGGTCCTGGCGGAGCGAGCGGAAGAATTTTTCGACCTGGCCAACGCCAAGGATGTCTATCCCGCCCGCTTCATGCAGCTCGTCATCCCGGTCCGGGAGGAGGCGCGGGGCCGCATCCCGGCCACGACGCACGTGGACGGCTCGGGCCGGCTACAGGCGGTGCATCGGGAGACCAACCCGCTCTACTATGCACTGATCGAGCGGTTCGGCCAGGCGACCGGCGTGCCGGTGGTGCTGAACACATCATTTAACTTGAAGGGCGAGCCGATCGTCGCCTCGCCTGCCGACGCCATGAACACCTTTCAGCGGAGTGGGATCGATCTGCTCGTCCTCGGCGACCGCCTGATCGAGAAAGGCTGAACAAACCTGTGTCTGTCATTGCGAGGGAGCGGGACCCCTCGCCTGTCATTGCGAGGAGCGGCGCGACGAAGCAATCCCGGACACATGATGTATGAGTA
>CAZCMC010000007.1:0-23207 GCA_964499665.1 uncultured bacterium
TGCCGTTGAAGAACTCGGCAACCGGAATATCGGACAGCCTCACGTAGAGGAGCGCCGGCAGGCTGAAGTAGTACACATAGCCGCTCAGGGCTGTTGCGGCGTCCGGCGTGAGCAGTCGAAGGCGCCGGCCGAGGTATCCAAGGCCGATGAGCGCGAAGATCGGAAAAACGACCCCGATGATGGCTATCAACGTCCCTCCCCATAGGAAGTCAAAGTCCTGAGATTGCCGCCACAGCATACGGATCGCAGCCCCCTTCCGCAAGTGATTCTTGCAGGTCTGACGGCGCAGGTCCCTTGTCCTAAATCGGGTGGGAGAGGAGTCGATGGGCCGGCAGATGCATTGGCCTTGGCGCTCAATTCGCCTCAGCCATAATTCATGCTCATTAGTATTAGTGGCTCTTCAGGAAATCGTGTGGGTTCTTGGAAGGACGTCCGTGGGTCCCAAAGGAGTCCCCTCCTTTGTAAGGAGGGGGTGGGGAGGTAGAGATCTGGCCGGCTTACACGAACCAAGGCCCCCCCACTAGGCCCAGCCTCCGGATGCCTCTACCCCACCTGGCCTCCCCTTACAAAGGGGATGGAATCTGAAGGGCGCCCACACAAAAGCCTGAAGAGCCGTATTTGTTGGCGACGGCGGAGTCTGGAGAGCCTTGACAGGTTCCTGGAAACACAAAGGTCAGTGCGGTCTTTCGGAAAGTGTAGGCGTGGAGCTCTCACGACCCTGCACCGTTGCGAGTTGACAAGTACCGCGATCTGTATGATCTTGGTGATGCAGGAATAGGAGGACGGTTGCTATGGACCATTTCAGGAACTCCTCCTAAGACCTCCAGGGGCCGTAGCGGTCAGGCGGCACTCCGTGCGTCTTACGCAATTGTGCCGGAAATCGGGCCGTCAGGTTATGCCGACAAGAAACCGCACGGTGGTGCTTATCCGGAAACCATATTATCCATAGTTAGAAGTCAGACATAAAGAGATAGAAGGTACTGAGGCTTAGATGACTCGAAGCGACTTCACTCGGTGGTTGTACCGTGGGCAGCGACCCAACTGGATCGCGAGGATTCTGAATAGAGCGACGGCTGCTGTAGCCTCGTCGGGCGTCGCGTCCAACTACCTCGTGACATTGGAAGTGGCCGGACGAAAGTCGGGGCGGATCGTCTCGCTGCCGTTGGTCATGGCCGTCGTCGATGGACAGCGGTACCTGGTGTCAATGCTCGGAGAGAACGTGCAATGGGTCCACAACGTACGGGCGGCCGGTGGACGAGCGGTTCTCCGGAGCGGCGGTCGTGAGGAGATTCAACTCGAAGAGGTTCCCACCGACCAGCGCGCACCCATCTTGAGGGCTTACCTGCAGCGAGCACCGGGAGCGCGCCCCCACGTGCCCGTGAACAAGGACGCAGCGCTTGCGGAATTCCAAAAGATCGCGGAGGCATTTCCGATCTTCCGTATTGCTTCTAACAAGGCGGCTGACCGGCCGCATTAGCGCCACGGTACGTTGACCGTGCGGGTGAATAGGGCTATACTACGGATATCCACAGGAGGTAAAGCGATGATCACGAAAGTCCAGAAGTGGGGCAACAGCCAAGGTATTCGCCTGAGCAAGGAGCCGCTCTCGGATGTCGAAGTCAACGTCGGGGATGCGGTAGACGTGGCGGTGCGCGATGGCGCCCTCGTCGTGACCCCTCTGCGCCGAGTGCGAGGCGGACATGACTTGAGTGAGCTCGTCAGACGCATCCCTAAGGACTACAAGCCGGGTGAGCTCGACTGGGGGTATCCCGTGGGCCGGGAGGTCTGGTAGATGGCGGAGTATGTCCCTCGCAAGGGGGACCTTATTGCCCTCACCTTCGATCCTCAGTCGGGTCACGAGCAACGCGGGCGTCGGCCCGCCCTCGTGGTCAGCAACGACCTCTTCAACAGGCACACGGGTCTTTGTATCGTCTGTCCCATCACTAAGACGCGCCGCGACTACCCTTTCCACGTGTCGATTCCTGAAGGCTAAGACGCGACCGGCTTCGTCATGGTCGAGCAGGTCAAGTCGATCGACTTCCGTTCCCGGAAGGCGAAGCGGATCGGGAAGGCACCAGAACAGGTTTTGGGCGAAGCACTGTCAATTCTCGATGCGTGTGTTTACTGAGCGCTAACTCGCGCATCCACCAGGCAGCCGCACCGCGGCTGCAGGTGATGCGCAATGCGATGTGCCGACGCTCGCGGCTAGAGCCGACACGCGCTCAGGCGAGAACGCTCGCCGTCCCGCCTGCGGGGCTCAGCCGCCACTCCGTTAGGCCGACGAATGAACTGTCATGGAACCACGACATTCAAGGAGAGGCAAATGAGCATTGAAGAACTCGAAGTCGAGATTAAGAAGCTGACCCTAAGAGACCGTGCGGCGCTCGCAAAGTGGCTCGTCGAGAGCCTCGACGAGCTTTCAGAATCTGAGATCGAGGCCTTGTGGGCCGAGGAAGCAGAGCACCGCTTGGATGAATTGGAGCAGGGATTGGTGACCGAGATCCCGGCCGAGGAAGTGCTTCGCCGAGCGCGGGCCGCTATCTCGTGAAGCCGACTACGTTTCACCCCGACGCCGACGCTGAGGTCACTGAGGCGGCGGAGTACTACGAGAGTCGTTCGGCGGGCCTTGGCTCCGAGTTGCTCGGCGAGGTGGAACGAGCACTCAACCACGTTTCAACAAATCCGGAGGCTTGCCAGTTGATCGGGAGGCGAGCGCGCAGGAAGCCGTTGTGGCGTTTCCCCTACAATCTCGTCTACGCAGTCTACCCAGATCGAATTCGAATCGTAGGGTTCGCTCACCAGAAGCGGCGCCCATTCTACTGGCGCAAGCGACTGAAGGACACTGAAGGGGCAGGCCCAACCAGGCCATGAACGCGGACGGTTGTAAGCGGGGCCCCTTGCCCACTTACAGCCGCTCGGTTATGGCCGCCGTTAGACCGCTGAGGCATCATGGCAACCTTCCCAGAAAGAGCCGGTCGGATCACTGCGACAGCAGCGCAGGTCGCCAAGCTTCAAGGTGCGTCGCTGGAGGCGACCGTCTTGGAGCAGGCGAAAGCTAGCCTTGTCGAAACGGGGTACGACAACTGGAATGGCGGAACCGACCTTTTCACGCTGATGCTGGAGGTTCCCATTCCCACGTATGCGGCTATCGACCATCAACGGGAGGAGTTAGAGCGCTCCATTGAGCGGCGTGTATCCCAGGTCGTTCAAACCGAGATCGGGAACCGCATATCTGACGCTGTAATCAGCCCAGTTCTCGCCGACGAATCCCTCGTGTATTCATTTGCCACTCATGTGCTCGAAGCCGGCTATAACATTCGCGCAGTACAGGAACTGCTCGGACATCAGGACGTCCGAACCACAATGATCTACACGCACGTCCTGAACCGCGGCCCGGCGGGGGTACGCAGTCCGGCGAACCGCCTGCTCGGAGGATGACGATGATCAGCCTGGACTTTCTTGACGCAGTCGTGCCGTCGCTTCCACGTGGGCATGACATGGACAGCTCGGGGACGGCACCCGTTGTTAGGCAGGTCCGTCTAACGCAGAGTATCGCCCTCGGGCTGGCGCGACCAATCTTGCGTGCTCGTGACGACTTGCGTCCCTCGCGCGGCCCATCGCAATCCGCATTAGGCAGACCAGCTCGCCGCGTTCGGGGTGTTTATGCAGGTCTGTCCAATACACGTTTCCACGGCCGTGTTCGCAAAGGGAATCGGTGAAAGCAATTGACAGCCACAGTACACTGCGAGTCAGGGACGGCGGGGAAACATCTCGCTGTAGCGGACGAGCTTCGCTCGCCGCTAAGCTTTGATAGTTAGGCTTCACCAAGGAGCGTACAATGCGTATCACGATCCGGCGCTGTGGTTACTGAATCTCCGGCATCCAGGCCGCCCGTGTGGCGGCATCGCTGAGGCGAGACCTGCACCTCGAGGTGGAGACCCTGGAGGGGCGCTACGGCGAGTTCACCGTCCTTGCCGATGGCGAGGAGATCATCTCTGGCGGCCCGCTGGGCTTCGTCGGCGTACTGCCCTCTGTGCGAAAGGTTCGAGAGCTAGTCGAGGCGAGGGCGGCGCGCAACTCAATCAGCGAAACTACCCCACGAACCAGGGAGGTCGAATGAGTTCCGAAGTAAAGTGGACCGTCTTGGCGGGGTTCCTCGCCACGCTACTCGCCACCGCGCTGGTCGCGGTCACGACGCGCATTGGTGTCTTGAGTCTGCTCGGTTGGGCGATCTTCCTTGAGTTGCTTCAGCTTCCCATGATCGCTGCAGCACGACATGGTCGCCTCGATCCGTGTACCGTGTGGCTTCGGCGCGTTCTCGGCGGAAAGTGTAGTGCCGCCTAACAACCGCTTGCAGCGGACGGTCCGCTGCGCGGCCCGCCGCTGAATCGGAGCGTTAGGCGGACCCAAGAGGAGGAATATACGTGAGTGGAGTGAGCGTCGATGAACGCGTGATCTTGTGGGCCAAGGCGATCGCGAAGTGGCTCGAGCGCGGGCTGGCGCTCGCTATTCTCGTGGGCGTCATTGCATTCGCTTTCAGCAGTGCGATCGCGCTCTCGGGCATGGACTGGCGTGAGACGGCTACGTTCTACGAGATGATCTACAGAGTCCTGATCCTAGTCATCGGCGTCGAGCTGATCCGCACGTTGGTAACGCACGATCTGGGAGCTGTCTTGGAGCTTCTCGCTTTCGTCATCGCTCGTAAGCTGCTCAAACCTGATCTCACGGCCCTGGACATTCTCCTGAGCGTCTCCGCCTTCGTGGTCTTGTTGATCGCGCGTCGGTTCTTCCTGCGACTGCCGTCCAACGAGGCAAACGACGGCGGTGGGGGCAAGCCGGAGAGAGCCCATCAAGGAGGGGAGTAGCAGATGGTTTGGCTCTGGGCAGCATTCATCGCGTTCGTCTTGCTGATGTTGGCACTGGACTTGGGTGTCTTTCACCGCAAAGCCCACGTCGTCAGCGTCAAAGAGGCCCTCGCATGGTCGGCGGTGTGGCTATCCATGGGGTTATCGTTCTCCATGTTCGTGTACTTCGCCTACGAAGGCCAGTGGTTCGGCCTTGGCACCGTGGTGGACGCGGTCGATGGGCTAACGAACAGCGGCGCAACGGCATCGGAGAAGTACCTGACCGGCTATGTTGTCGAGAAGTCCCTCAGCGTGGACAACATCTTCGTGATCGCGATGATCTTCGGCTTCTTCGCGGTGCCGCCGCTCTACCAGCACCGCGTGCTGTTCTGGGGCATCCTCGGCGCTCTGCTCCTGCGCGGTGCGATGATCGGTGTCGGGGCGAAGCTGATCGCCGAGTTCCACTGGGTTCTGTACCTCTTTGCCTTGTTCTTGATTCTGACGGCGATCAAGATGCTCTTCCTCAAGACGGATCACGCCGATCCGAACAACAACGTCGTCGTTCGGTTGACGCGCCGCTTGTTCCCGGTGACCGCCAGGTTCCATGGCGAGCACTTCGTCGTTCGCGCCGGTGCGCCCGCGTCGTACGAGGGCGAGGTCCCTGGTGCGCCCACGGTCCCAGATGAGGTCGTGGACAAGGCCCGCCCGGGAACCTTGCTCCTCACGCCTCTGGCGCTGGCGCTCATCATGGTCGAGACGACCGATCTGATCTTCGCCGTCGACTCCATCCCCGCCATCTTCGCCATCACGGCCGACCCGTTCTTGGTGTTCACCAGCAACGTGTTCGCGATTCTCGGCCTGCGCTCGCTCTACTTCGCCCTGGCCGACATGGTGAACAAGTTCCGATACCTGAAGGTCTCGCTCGCACTGGTCCTGATGGTAGTGGGCGTAAAGATGTTGCTTGCCGAATGGCTGAAGCTCGCCCTCGGGAAGCACTTCAACTTGTACTTGCTGACTGTGATACTCGCGATCCTGGTGGCGGGCGTGGCAGCATCCGTACTAGCGGAGCGTCGTCGACTGAGCCGCCTAACAAGCCGATGAAGCTGACGGTCGCCTTTGGCGCCCGCAGCTTATCGGCCATCCGTTAGCTGGCCATGACACGCACATTCACGCGCGGAACGAAAAGGTGACATCCATGAAAGCCCCAAGCATGCAAATCTTCCTCGCCACTGCGCTCATTGGCGCGCTTGCGTTGATCACCTCGAACGGTGCGCAAGCCGCGGACAAACCCAACATCGTATTTATTCTTACCGACAACCTCGGCTATGGGGAAATCGGCTCTTACGGTGGCGGCATCACCCGCGGCGCGGCCACACCGCGCATCGACTCCCTCGCCAAAGAGGGCATGCGTTTCCTGAACATGAACATGGAGACCCAATGCACGCCGAGCCGTTCGAGCCTGATGACGGGTCGCTGGGCGATTCGTTCGGGCACCCATTCCGTGCCATTTGGCGGTGTGGCCGACGGCCTCACCCAGTGGGAAGTGACCATGGGCGAAGCCATGTCCGATGCGGGGTATACGACCGCCTACTACGGCAAGTGGCACCTCGGCAGTCACGACGGACGGTTGCCCAACGACCAGGGTTTCGACGAGTGGTTCGGTATACCGCGCACGACCGATGAAGCGCTATGGCCGACCGCGACCGGATGGTCGCCCGACATCATGCCGCCGGAACAGATGATGGAAGGCAAGAAAGGCGAGAAGAGTCGCGCACTAGGAATCTATGATGTGGTGCAGCGGCGGCTGATTGATGCGGAGATCACCAAGCGCTCAATTTCGTTTATCGAGCGCGGGGCCAAATCCGGCAAGCCGTTCTTCGCCTACGTGGCGCTCACGCAACCGCACCTGCCCACGCTGCCGAATCCTTCCTTCGCCGGCAAGACCGGCAACGGGGACTGGGCGGACATGCTTGCCGAGATGGATGCCAACGTCGGCCAGATTCTCGACGCGGTGGACAAGGCAGGCGTGCGCGACAACACGATCTTCATCTTCACCAGCGATAACGGCGCCGAGTTCTTCAGGCCCTGGGACGGTTGGGCCGGCCCCTGGCGTGGCGCGTATTTCACCGCACTCGAGGGCGGCATTCGCGTGCCCTTCCTGATTCGCTGGCCCGGCAAGATCGCCGCCGAACGCGTGAGCAACGAGATCGTGCATGGCGTGGACATGTTCGCCACGCTCGCCAGATTCAGCGGCGCCACAGTCCCGACGGATCGACCGTTCGACAGCATCGATCAGTCTGCGTTTTTCCTCGGCAAGACCGAAAAGTCCGCGCGGGAAGGTTTCCCAATCTGGGGAGCAGAGCGTTTGCAAGCGGTGAAGTGGCGTAACTGGAAGATGCATTTCATGCGCCAAGACACCATGTTCGACCCGCCGGTCAAGAACCCTACGCCGACCATTTACAACCTCTACACCGATCCGCGCGAGGAGAAGCCGACGGTGGATTCTTGGGTGGTGGGTCCGATGCTGAAAATCGTGGGCGACTTCGAGCAGAGCGTGAAAAAGTATCCGCTCATTCCGATGGGCACCCCCGATCCATATGTGCCACCGACTCAGCGGCGGTAAGCGTAGTCACCAGCCAGCTAATTAGGCCCTGACCGAATCTATTCACACCCGTAAGGAAATTTTTCACAATGGACATCCCACGGATATTCAACATCACTGAAAGTGCTCACCGCATCCACAACCCGTTCACACCCGAAAAGCTCGCCACTCTCGGCGAGGCGCTGCGTCTGGAAACGGGAACCCGAGTGCTCGACCTCGGCAGCGGTTCGGGGGAAATGCTGTGCACTTGGGCACGCGATTACGGAGTCATCGGCACCGGCATCGACATGAGCCAGTTGTTCACCGAGCAAGCGAAACTCCGCGCTGAAGAACTCGGTGTCGCCGATCAAGTCAAGTTCATCCATGGCGATGCTGCCGGCTTCGTCTCTGACGAGAAGGCCGGTGTGGCAGCCTGTCTCGGTGCCACGTGGATCGCTGGGGGAGTCGTCGGCACCATCGAGCTTCTGGCGCAGAGCCTCCGCCCCGGAGGGATCATCCTCATCGGCGAGCCCTACTGGCGGCAGTTGCCGCCGACGGAAGATGTTGCCAGGGGGTGTCTTGCCGGCTCAATCTCCGACTTTCTCCTGCTTCCAGAACTTCTCGCGTCTTTTGGCCACCTCGGCTACGACGTCGTGGAAATGGTTTTGGCAGACCAAGACAGCTGGGACAGATACGAGGCGGCCAAGTGGCTCACCATGTGCCGATGGCTTGAAGCCAATCCCGACGACGAGTTCGCGAAAGATGTTCGAGCCAAACTAACCTCGGAACCCGAGCGCTACGCCGCTTACACGCGTGAATACCTGGGCTGGGGCGTGTTCGCGCTGATGACGCGGTGATGAGGGGATCACCGGGCGACTCAGAGAGTGGGGAAAATCCAATCATGCCTAACAACTCATTCAAGCCGACGCCGCTTCGCGGCGCGGCTTAATTCAGGAGTTGGGCGGACAGGCGGAATCGATGAGCGATGCTACAGGACGCAGCATACCAATCCGTATCGGCGTCTCAATGTGTTTGCTGGGCGAAAAGGTGCGTCACGATGGGGGCCACAAGCGCGACCATTACTTGACTCATACTCTCGCCGAGTTCTTCGAGTGGGTGCCGGTGTGCCCGGAGGTCGAAGTCGGCATGGGGACGCCGCGCGAGGCGATTCATCTGGTGCAACTGAGCGGCGAGGTCCGCCTGGTAAGCCGGCAGAGCGGGGCCGACCACACCGATGCGATGCGCTCGTATGCGCGGCGGCGGGTCGAGCAGCTCGCGAGCGAGAATCTCAGCGGGTACATCTTGAAGAAGGACTCGCCGAGCTGCGGGCTGGATCGCGTGCGGCTCCATCACGGGCACGGCCGCGTGACGCGGTCGGGCCGCGGGCTGTTCGCCGCCGCACTGGCCGATCGGTTCGGCAACCTGCCGATCGAGGAAGAAGGCCGGCTATGCGATCCGCGGCTGCGCGAGAATTGGATCGAGCGGGTGTTCGCGTACCACCGCCTGCAAATGTTGTGGGCGAAGCGTTGGCGCGTCGGCGACCTGGTCGCGTTTCACACGTCGCACAAGCTCGTGCTGCTAGCGCATTCGCCGCAGGCCTTCCAGCAGCTCGGCCGATTGGTCGCCGCGTCGAAGACGCTGCCGCGCGGCGAGCTGCGCGAACGTTACGAGCGCGAGTTCATGGCCGCCCTGACGAAACTCGCCACGCGCGGCCGGCACACGAACGTCTTGCAGCACATGGTCGGCTACTTCCGCGACCAACTCGACGACGCGTCGCGCCGCGAACTGCTCGTCTGCATCGAGGACTACCGCCGCAACCTCGTACCGCTCATCGTCCCGATCACGCTCGTCGCCCATTACGTCCGGGGGTTCGACGTCGAGTACCTCAAAGGCCAGGTGTACCTGAGCCCGCACCCGAAGGAGCTTGCGTTACGAAACCACGTGTGACCCAGCTTGATCCGAACTCAAGCCATGCGCAACGGGCCAATCAAACCCCGAACGACTCGCTGATCCTGCTGACCGGTGCGACCGGTTACGTGGGCGGGCGATTGCTGCGCGCGCTCCAAGCAGCAGGCCGCCGCGTTCGGTGCCTGGCTCGCCGACCGGAGTTCCTGCGCGATCGCGTCGGGCCGGCGACCGAGGTCGTGGAGGGCGATGTGCTCGACGCCGACTCCCTCAGTCGCGCGATGACCGGCGTGACGACGGCATACTACCTCGTGCACTCGATGGGATCGTCCGGCGAGTTCGAGGCGGAGGATCGGCAAGCGGCCAAGAGCTTTGGCGAGGCCGCGCGTGCGGCGGGCGTGCGGCGGATCATCTACCTTGGCGGTCTCGGTGATGCGGCGGAGCGACTGTCGCTGCACTTACGAAGCCGCCACGAGGTTGGCGAAATCCTGCGAGCGGCCGGTGTGCCCGCGATCGAATTCCGCGCGTCGATCGTGATCGGCTCGGGCAGCCTGTCCTTCGAATTGATTCGCTCGCTAGTCGAGCGCCTGCCGCTCATGATCGCTCCGCGCTGGGTCGGCGTGCCGGCCCAGCCGATCGCGATCAACGACCTACTCGCGTATCTCGTCGCGGCGATCGACCTACCGCTCGACTCGAGCCGCATCTTCGAGATCGGCGGTGCGGATCGCACGCAGTACGGCGGACTGATGCGCGAGTACGCGAGCCAGCGCGGCCTTGCGCGCTGGATCATTTCGGTGCCGGTGCTGACGCCGCGCCTGTCGAGCTTGTGGCTCGGGCTGGTCACGCCGATCTACGCGAGGGTCGGCCGAAAGCTGATCGACAGCATGCGGCACCCGACCGTGGTCAACGACGAGTCCGCGCTCGAGGTGTTTCCGATCCGGCCCGTCGGCTTCCGCGAGGCGATCGCGGCGGCGATCCGCAACGAAGACGCACAGTTGGCGGAGACGCGGTGGTCGGATGCGCTGTCCGCAGCCGGCATGAGCCGCAGTTGGTTCGGCTTCAGGTTCGGCTCGCGGCTGATCGACTCGCGCGTGGCTGAGGTGAGGGTGCCGGCGGGAGAGGCGTTTCAGCCGATCGAGCGGATCGGCGGCCGCGCCGGCTGGTACTACGGCGATTGGCTGTGGCAAGCGCGGGGTGCGATCGACCTGGTCGTGGGCGGCGTCGGCATGCGTCGCGGCCGGCGCGACCCGAATCATCTCCGCGTCGGCGACACGCTGGATTGCTGGCGCGTCGAGGCCATCGAAGCGAACCGCCGACTGCGACTCGCCGCCGAAATGAAGCTGCCCGGCCGCGCCTGGCTTGAGTTCGAAGTGACCGACAGCCCGGACGGTTCCAACGCCGGATCGCGTATCCGCCAGACCGCGGAGTACGATCCAATCGGGGTCCTTGGCCGCGCGTACTGGTACGCCGTGTACCCCCTGCATAAGTTGATGTTTGCCGGCATGCTGGGCCAGATCGTCGCGCGAGCCGAGTCGGCTCAAGGATCAGCTCGCGAGTCGCCGCGCAGCCGAAGCGGGGCCGCGCAGTTGGTCGGTCTGATGGCTTGTCTTGCCGTCTGCCTCGCGGCCGCCGCCGTTGGCGCCATGCTCACGGCGTCGTCGGTGACCGACTGGTATCAGACGTTGCGCAAGCCCGTTTGGACGCCGCCCGATTTGGTCTTCGGTCCGGTATGGTTGGCCCTGTATCTCATGATGGGAGTCGCGTCGTGGCTGGTCTGGCGGCGCTCCGACTCGTCCCCGACTCGCGGCGCTCTGACGCTCTTCGGCATTCAACTGGGCCTGAACGTCGCGTGGTCCGGCTGCTTCTTTGCCTTGCGGAGTCCCGGCCTGGCGCTGGCCGAACTGTTCGTCTTGCTCGTCGCGATCGCGGCGACAACCGCCTTGTTTCGACGCATCTCGCGCCTGGCCGCGGCGCTCATGGTGCCCTACCTGGCGTGGAGCACATTCGCGGCAGTTCTGAATTTGTCCATTTGGTGGTTGAACTCGTGAGTCAGGTCCCCGAGATTCGAATCCGAGTCTGCAACGCGGTGCCGGTGCGCGCCGATGGGCAGTTTGTGCTGTATTGGATGATCGCGTTCCGCAGGACGCGGTGGAATTTCGCGCTCGATCGGGCGGTGGAGTGGGCGTTGGAGTTGGGCAGGCCGATTGTGATCCTCGAACCTCTGCGCATCGGGTATCGCTGGGCGAGCGACCGGATGCACCGGTTCGTGATCGACGGCATGGCCGACACTGCCACACGGATCGAACGTCTCAATGACCGCGGCGTGCGCGGTGTGCGGTATCTTGCGTACGTCGAGCGGACGGCGGACGCGGGCAAGGGGTTGCTCGCCGAGCTCGGGCGGCACGCGTGTGTGATCGTCACGGATGACTATCCCGCGTTTTTCCTCCCGCGCATGGTCGCGGCGGCTGCGTCGCGGCTGCCCGCGCGAGTCGAGCAGGTGGACTCTAACGGGCTGTTGCCGCTGCGGGCGACTGACCGCGTATTCACGACGGCGTTCTCGTTCCGGTTATTCCTGCAGAAGGAATTACCGCCGCATCTCGGCCAGTTTCCGAAGGCGGATGCACTGGCCCGGCTGAAGCTGCCAGCGATGAAGGCGGTCCCGGCCGAGGTCACGCGCCGCTGGCCGGCAGCCTCCGCCAAGCTGCTCGTGGGCGACGCGGCGGAGCTCGCGAAGCTTCCGATCGATCACTCCGTGCCCGCGGTGTACGACCGCGGCGGGTCGGCCGCGGCGCGGCGACGACTGGCTTGCTTCCTGGACCAGCATCTCGCACAGTACCACGACGTCGCGAATGACCCGGACGCCGACGCTCGCAGCGGCCTGTCGCCGTACTTGCACTTCGGACACATCGCCGCGCACGAGCTGTTCCACAAAGTCATGTCGCGCGAGGGCTGGTCGCCGGAGCGTCTGCCAAAGCGGGCGACTGGGAAGCGCCAGGGCTGGTGGGGCGCGAGCGCCGGGGCTGAGGCGTGGCTCGATGAGTTCATCACCTGGCGTGAACTCGGCTACAACATGGCGGCCCACCGCGACGACTACGACCGGTACGAGTCGCTGCCCGACTGGTCGCGTGCGACGCTGGAAAAGCATGCCGGCGACCGCCGGCCGTTCGTCTATTCGCTCGACGCTTTTGCCGCCGCCGGTACGCACGACGAACTGTGGAACGCGGCCCAGACGCAGCTCGTGCGTGAAGGACGCATCCACAACTACCTGCGGATGCTCTGGGGCAAGAAGATCCTGGAATGGACCGCGACCCCGCGCGACGCGCTGAGCGTCATGATCGAACTCAACAATCGCTATGCCCTCGACGGCCGAGACCCAAATGCTTACTCCGGAATTTTCTGGTGCCTCGGCCGCTACGACCGCCCGTGGGGCCCCGATCGGCCCATCTTCGGTACGGTGCGCTACATGAGTTCCGAGAACACGCGGCGAAAGCTGAGCGTGACCGAGTACCTGAGACGATTCGCGTAGTATCAAGCGGCGAATCCCGAGGGCGTCCCGATCCGTGGGGAAAGGGCGTGCAGCGCCGCCCAACAACAGCATGCAGCGGACGGCGCTGCGCGCCGCCGCTGATGCTGAGCGTTAGGCACGGATAGCCTTATAGGAGGTGGGAGTGAGGAAACGAACCGGGCGCGAGCCGCAGAAGAGCGGGGGGCATCTACAGGGTGGCCGAGTAGCGAGGACGCCGAAGTGGCGCGCAGCGCCTGCACCTCTTGTGGCTCGATTCGATCATGCGGTAGCTGGTCTCCCGGAGATCCTGCAGCGGAAGATGTTCGGCTGTCCGGCGGCGTTCGTGAACGGGCACATGTTCGCGGGCGTGTTTCAGGCCTCGCTCTTCGTCCGGTTGGCGGAGAAGGACCGGACGAAGCTGATTGCGAAACATGGCGCGACCCCGTTCGCGCCAATGCCTGGCCGTGTCATGAGGGAGTACGTCGTTCTTCCCCCATCGATTGTCGAATCCGAGACGAAGCTCACAGCATGGCTCTCGAGGGCGTCGCGCTATGCCGCCAGCTTGCCTTCAACGTCACGAAAGTAGAGATTCTGTCGGGATAGGGTAGGTCTTGCCGAATACCCGCAGGTCGCCACAATGAATGCTCTCGTCACGTTCTCCGGCCGTGTTCGCCAATGGGTGTCCGGGTTGTCCGTGCGGATGGTGACACGGTGGAAAACCACGTTCTACGTCTACCTGGCGGCCATCTTCTCGCTGCTTATCGTGATCGATGCAGCCTTTCTCCATGTCACGGCCAACATGCGCCAGGCCGCTTTCGACGTGATGGTGCGCTATCGCATCATCGTCCCAAAGCCTGACAAGGACATCGTCATCGTCGATATCAACGAGGCAAGCCTCGCCTCCATGGCGAAGGAGTATGGCCGGTGGCCGTGGCCACGGCAAGTGTTGGGAGAGTTCCTTGAGCACTTGGAGGAACAGCGCCCGAAGGCGGTGATTTTCGACATCCTGTTCAGCGACCCGGATGTCTATAACCCCGATAGCGACACCTATTTCGCCGCCGCTGTGTCCAGGACGACCAACACGTTCTTTCCCATGCTGCGCTTGGACGAAGCGAGCGATTCGTTGAGCCAGATCAAGCCCGCGATGATACCGGGCGTTGTCCCGCTCTCTGGAGCGGCCCACGCGGGTGCCACCATAGGGGTAGTGCTGCCGCACTTCCAATCCATCCTGCAAGGGGGACGACTGGGACTCCATAACATCTATCCCGATCCAGACGGCATCGTACGCGAATACCTGGTCTACCGGGACGATTACGGCTGGAAAGTGCCTTCCCTGCCGGCGCGTGTCATACGTGAACTCGGGTACAGCGAACCTGCTGCCCGGCGTGTGCTCCTCAACTGGCGCGGCAAGCCCTTTTCCTATCAGACGGTCACCTTCAGCAGCGTGTTCGACGATATGATCAGCAAGGACAGGACACGTCCACAGAATGAGTTCACGAATAAGATCGTGCTGATCGGCTCTACGGCGCCAAGCTTATTTGATGTCAAGCCCACTCCCATGAGTCGCCTTCACCCGGGTGTCGAAATCCTGGCCACGGCGATCGACAACATGAAACAGGGTGACTATCTGCGCTATCCGGAAGGGCGCACCCTCTACCCGCTGCTGACCCTTCTCATTGTCTGGGCCACTGCCTGGGCCTTCTATCGTAACGTTGGGCGCGACAAGATCGATCCCCTGTTCGGCGCGTCCCAGTTCATCCTGCTGGGCGTCAGCTACGCCACCATCAACCTCACCAACACCTACTTCAACCTTACCGGCCCCGTGACGGTCGGACTGGGGTACTTCACCATCGCCCGCATCTACGCCACGGCTACCAGCAAGGTGCTGGAAACAAGCGCGCTGCGGGCCTCCATGGAACGGGACGGAGATCTCGCCGCCTTCTTGTTGCTCATCCATGTAGGGGAACCCGATAATGCCGTCGGTGAAGGCACGCTGAAAAAAATCCGCCAGCGATTGGAGAAATCGGGCACCGAGGCCAAGAGCGTGGAAATGCTCAAGGGCCGCCAAAAGGGCATCTGGGCCCTCTTTGAACACACCCTGGCGGTGTCCTGGGTGATCCCGGCCCAAGACCAGGCGGCCCGTGACCGTGTGACCGAGGATGTCGAGAACGTCACCGCCTCCCTCAAGGCGATGTTGCCAAGGTACCTCGGTCCGGGCAAGAATGCCGCAACATGGTTTGTACACGAAGGCCGGATCTCGGGCGGCAAGGCAGCAAGGGCCGGCTGGCGAGCACTTTTCGCCGAGGCGCAACTCCGGTGGCACCAAGCCACCGCACACGATGGAGGAACCACATCATGAACATGGCAAGAAGCGTGGCCGCCCTCCTGGTAACACTCCTGCTCGCCGCGGGCACAGCGCTTGCCGGAGAAGCAGGAACGGCACTCAAGGCAGACAACCTCAAGGCGGAGCCTTTCCGGGACGCGAAGACGGTTGGGTCGCTCACTGCGGGCGATAACGTGGAGATCCTGAAGAAGCAGGGCGGATGGTTTCAGGTGAAAAGCGCCAAGGGCAGCGGATGGGTTCGCATGCTGAGCATCCGCCGCGGCGAAGCACGCAAGGGCAGTGGCGACGCCGCGGGGGTACTCGGGCTGGCGTCGGGTCGTGCCGGAACTGGGCGCGTGGTCGCCACCACCGGTATTCGCGGTCTCAGCGAGGAGGACCTGAAGGCGGCCAAGTACAACGAAATGGAACTCAAGAAGGCCGAGTCCTTTGCCGCGACGCAGGCGGAAGCACGGAGATTCGCCGCCGAGGGAAAACTCGTGGCACGGAAGGTGGAGTACCTCTCTGCTCCGGAAGCAGCGAAGGGAGAACGCTAATGGGAAGCACAATCAAGAACGCCCTTCTCTCTAGTATTCTCCTGCTCTGCTTTGGCGGGGCGGCACGCGCCGCCGATCCCTGGCAAGATCTGCTGAAGGCCATCGAGCCGAAAAGCCAGAAAGAGACGGAATCTGGCCGACCTCAGTCGAGCCCCGGCGGGGGTATAGACTTGGGGATTGTGCGCGCCCTCACCGGCTTCTCGCGGGAGGAAGAGGTCGCCATCGGCCGCCAGGCCGCCGGCAACATCCTGGGCGCAGCTCCGTTAGTGAAGGACGTCAAGCTGCAACAGTACGTCAACCGCGTGGGGCGCTGGATTGCGAGCCAGAGCGAGCGTTCGGATCTCGACTGGCACTTCGGCGTGATCGAGTCGAATGATCTCAACGCATTTGCGGCGCCCGGAGGCTACATCTTCGTCACGGAGGGCCTCTACCGGTCACTGCAGAGCGAAAGCGAGTTGGCAGGCGTGCTCGCCCATGAGGTGGGCCATGTCATCAAGAAACACCATCTCAAGATCCTCCAGCAAAGCCGACTGGTGGACATGGGTGGCAAGGTACTTGCCAAACGGGTGGGAGAAAACGAGCACATCAAGAACCTGATCGGCAGCGGAGCAGAGATCTTTGCCCGTTCCCTCGACAAGAACGCCGAGTTCGAAGCAGATCGTGTTGCAGTGATCCTCGCCGCACGTGCCGGGTACGATCCTTTCGGATTGCCCACGGTGCTGCAAGACATCGGTCACGTGGCCAAGGATGACAATCGGATCGGCCTGTTGTTCAAGACGCATCCGCATCCGGATGACCGGCTGGCGCAGCTTGGCGACGCCATAGGCGATCGGCTCGATGGGCTCAAAGGGCAGACGCTTGAGAACCGTTTCTACCGGATCAGGCCGTAAGACAGTGCAACTCGCACCTCACACGGCTTCGATTGTTGCATCATCTTCTCTTGCACAGAAGCGAGATGGTGGAGGCGGCCTAACGAGCGGCTGAAGCCGTTGGCCGGCGCCGATCCAATGCGCTTGGAGAATCTGGCGGGTTCGCGCCTGCCGCGGCTTAGCCGCTGGGCGTTAGACGCCCAAGTTCGAATCGAGGAGGGACGGCAGGGTGCTGAAGGTGGGCGGGGGAGTGGGCCGTTGAGGCATACTGTGCTGAGTTGAAATTTTTTTGCTTGACTTATTAGTCATATGTATAATATTGGTAGTAGATGCTTCTTCATCTTAGTTCTCCTCTCTCAACCCCCTCAACCTCGCCTTCTCCCCCATGAGGGGAGAAGGGTGATGAAAAGGGGAGGGGGGCGGAGGCAAGGAGATCCGATGGGACTGACGGACCGGCAGCGACAGATCGTCCGCTTCATCGCGGACTACAAGGCCCGGCATGGCGCTCCGCCGACGCTACGCGAGATCGCCGAGCACTGCAAGATTTACCTTCGGGGGGTTCAGTACCACATCGAGCGCCTGGAGCGGGCCGGGGTCCTCACCCGCACACGCAGGCGGTCGCGGGGCATTGGGCTGCGCCAGGAACCGCGCGCCACGCTCACGCCGCTGCTCGGCCGGGTGGCAGCCGGCCGGCCGCTCCTTGCCGAGGAGCACATCGAGACAAGCTACCTGCTCCCCCGGGAGTGGACCGGGGGCGGGCAGACCTTCCTCCTCAAGGTCCAGGGCGACAGCATGCGCGACGCCCGGATCTTCGATGGCGACCTCGTGCTTGTCAAGGTGCAGCCGCAAGCTCTCCCCGGTGAGATCGTCGTGGCGATGGTGGATGACGAGGTCACGGTCAAGCGCTTCCAGATGGACGGCAAGACGGTGGTCCTCACGCCCGAGAACGAAGCCTTCGCCCCCATCAGGATCGGGGAAGGGACGCGCTTCCGGATCCTGGGGAAGGTCAGTGCGGTCTTTCGGAAACTGTAGGCGTGGAGCTCTCACGACCCCGCACCGTTGCGAGTTGACAAGTTACGCGATCTGTATGATCTTGGTGATATAGGAATAGGAGGACAGTTGCTATGGACCATTTCAGGAACTCCTCCTAAGACCTCCAGGGGCCTTAGCTGTCAGGCGGCACTCCGTGCGTCTTAAGCAATTGTGCCGGAAATCGGGCCGTCAGGTTATGCCGACAAGAAACCGCACAGCAGTGCTTATCCGGAAACCATATTATCCATAGTTAGGCGTCATCAAGCCACACCTAGTCCACCTGAAGGGAGATTTACATGACACAACAATTTCCGCGCTTTCTCCGGACACTCGCGGTTGCGAGCTTTGCCGTTCTAACCGCCACTCTCATCGCCGCATGTACCACCGCGACCTACGGCCAATCCTTCCTTCGCGACGAGCAGGTTTCCGATCAATATCGATTCAAGATTTACGTTGGCGGCTTCTCTGGCCCAGATACGGCCGACGAAAGGGCTCGTTCCGAGATCAAGGAGTTCATGGCCAAAGAGAGGTATGTCGGATACCAAATCTTAGACCGTCGATATAATCTAATTCCTTCGTACTACGAGTACACGGTTCGCTTCACTCCCGGCGCAAGAAACTGATTTATCCCCCAACCGCCCACCGATTATGCGGGGTTGTTGGAGCTAATGACGCCGAACCAGCCCATGCGCCGGACCGCCTGCCGGCGGGCTTGCGCCCACCGGCACGCGGCCGGTGATGGGCGGCGTTAGGCGGAGCAAGGGGTCTAGAGATGTTAAAGGTCTATTTAGACAACGATGTCGCTTCGGCGATTTCGCGCCGGGACCTGGACAAAGCCGAACTCGAAGCGATCGATCAACTCTTGGAGGCCAAACGTTCCGGCAACCTTGACCTTGGAACCTCGCGCCAGTCACCGCGGGAAATGGAACGCGCGCCGTCTCAGCATCGCGCTAAGCTCAAGACTGGCCTTTCGGAAGTTGCCGAGGCGGAGGACGATCACAAGGTACTTGGGTTTCACACGCAGACTGATCAATATGGTGGCTGCATCACGAACCCGCTGGTTACAGATATTGTCGATGATCAATTGTACTCGGATCTGCTTGCCTCCGGACTGGAAGACGACGATGCAAAGCACCTGATGTATGCCGTGCACAATGGCTACCAGCGGTTTCTCACCTGTGATGGCGGGATTCTGAGCCGGAAAACTACCCTTGGGAAAAAATGCCCTTGGATTCGGATCCAAAAGCCGTCCGAGTTGATCACAGAACTGTCCGCCACGAGGGGGAAAGATAAGATTGATCCGACCGAAACAAGTGGAAGCGCCTAACTCACCGCATGCACCGTAGCCGCAAACTACGCGGCACGGTGATGCGGGGCGTTAGGCGGTCGAGATGAAGCGGGGCCTTTGTCCTATACTTCTGCTGGGCTGATGAGGTAACCTCCCCGTGAAGTTAGGGGCGAATATGTTGGACCCACTGGAATCTGCTGAGAACGCGAGGCGAGCAGTTAGCCGCGCCCTCGATCCGAACCGCCGGAGCATCCTCGGGCAGTTCTTCACCCCTCCTGCGACAGCCCGCTTCATGGCCTCCCTGGCTGATCCACGGCGTGAGCGCATTCGTTTCCTTGATCCTGGCGCTGGAGCTGGAGCGCTGACAGCGGCCTGGGTCGCGGAGATATGCTCCCGCACACGTCGTCCTAGGGAGGTTGCCCTGACCGCATTTGAGATAGATCAGGCCCTCCTACCGCCACTCCAGCAGACGTTGGCGGCCTGCGAGCGAGCGTGTGCCGAGGTTGGCATAGCATGCAGATGGGAGGTCCGTGCAGAGGACTTCATCGAGGCGGCTGTCTGCACCCTCGACAGGGGTCTGTTTCCCACCGAGCCTCTCGCCTTTGATCTGGCGATCCTCAACCCGCCGTATAAGAAGTTCCGGACAGAGTCCCGGACGCGTCAACTGCTCCGCCGTGTCAGCGTAGAAACGAGCAACCTCTACACGGCCTTTCTCGCCCTCGTCGTCATGCTCCTGGACGATGAAGGAGAACTCGTCGCCATTACACCAAGAAGCTTCTGCAACGGACCGTATTTTCGACCGTTTCGTAGGCACCTACTGAGCAGCGTCAACCTGAAGAGGATTCACGTTTTCGAATCGCGGGACCACGCCTTCCGTGACGACAACGTCCTTCAGGAAAACGTGATTCTTCACGGCGTAAAAGGGGTCCGTCAGGAAGGCAGCGTCCGAATCTCATGGAGTCGCACCCCTGAGGACGAGAATATCGTAGAGCGAGCCGTCCCGTTTCGACGGGTTGTCCGGCCTGGTGACGCCCAAGCGTTCATACATCTCGTCCTCGATCGCGAGGGTCAAGTCCTCGCTGACGCGATGGAGAGACTCCCCTGTACGCTGGACGACCTAGGGCTGGCGGTGAGTACAGGTCGCGTTGTGGACTTTCGCGCTCGTCGCTGGTTGCGTTCACAGCCCAGCACGGAAACCGTTCCGCTCATCTATCCGACCCACTTCGATGGCGGCGCCGTCCGGTGGCCGAAGCCGACGACCAAGAAAGCGAATGCCATCATTTACAACAACAGCAGCGCAGCACTCATGGTCCCTCCTGGGGTATACGTGCTCGTCAAGCGCTTTTCCTCGAAGGAGGAGCGGCGTCGAGTCGTGGCTGCGGTTTTTGACGATCGCATCGTGGCGTGTGATGCCGTTGGCTTTGAGAATCACCTCAACTATTTCCACGAGCATGGTGCATCGCTCGAACGGACGCTGGCCCGGGGCCTGTCTGCTTTTCTGAATTCTTCGCCTCTCGACAAGTACTTCCGCCAGTTCAACGGTCACACTCAGGTCAACGCCGCCGACCTTCGCTCCCTGCGCTATCCGACGAGGGCCGCCTTGATCGACCTCGGGCGCAGACTCCGGGGCGACATCCCGAACCAGGACGCGCTTGATACTGTGGTTGCTGAGTGGTGCACTATACGGACAAGAACTGGCTTGTCGTGATTGAGGCCGTAACGAGCCACGGTCCAGTGAACCCAAAACGGTTGGCAGAGTTGAAGTCGCTCTTCTCGGGTAGCAGCGCAGGGCTGGTCTTCGTGACTGCCTTCCTCAATCGTCGTGGACTGCTGAAGTATCTGAGTGAGATTGCGTGGGAGACTGAGGTGTGGGTTGCGGACGCACCCGGCCACATGATCCATTTCAACGGAGAGCGATTCCTTGGACCCTACCCGTGATCATGACTACCCGCGGTGTGGAGCCTGCAATGGCGGCCCGCTGCGGTGGCTGCCTAACCACGGCATGGAGCCGACCGCCTCCAGCGTCCGCTCGTCCCTCGCTCCCGCTTCCGGCGGCGGCTCATGCCCGGCGTTAGGCCGTGACCGAAGATGTATAATAAGCAAGGAGGTGTCACCATGAAGAAATTGCTGACTCTGGCTTTAGCTCTCGTAGCCCTGGCTGTCTTTAGCGGTCTTGGCGTCGCGCAGCAGAAGGGGGTGGAGAAGAGCCAGCCCACGGGCGTTGAGAAGAAACAGCCCGCACCAGGAGAAAAGGAGGCGGTCAAAGGCAAGGCTGCCATCTATAAGCATGAGATAACCGGCAAAGTCACGGGGGTTGATCCGACGGCCAAAACCTTTACCATCATGATCCAAGGCAAAGCGATCACCTTCTCCGCCGCAGAGCTGAGCAAGCTTCCCACGGTCGGGAAGATGATCGACATCACCTACACCTGGAACCCCGGCGAGCCGCCGATGGCAACGTCGACAACTGAATCGGGCTCCAAGGTAGGCACGGGCGAGGGAGAAGGGCAATTACAGCGTGATAGGTGTGATTGCTATGGCTGTAGTGAGCCATTCCGCACTCTCAGAATTAAAGATTGTCCTTGTTGAGATTCTAAAGACAAGTATGGAAATATCTAAGGCGAGCCGTCGCCCGATGATCGGCTACCGCCGGAACCTCCTCGCCACGGTCGCGGCGGTGGCCGCCATAGTGGGGACCGCGACGGCGCAGAACCCGGCCCACCCGAGGCTATACACCAACGAGGCATATTTGGAGGAGGTGACGCGGACGACCACGCTCGCGATCACCGATCCGGTCGCCGTTTTTGTCTTCGTTCTCAACAGCCTGCCGGATCGGGTGAAAGTCTATCCGACGGGTAACTATTACTATTTCAGGTTCATTCATAACGGCACGCCTTATGCCGGCAATATCAGGCTCGACACCCTCTACCGCGACAGCGGCAAGGTGCATTTCGCCTATTACCCGGAGTTAGCCCAATGGGCGGAGGGGGAGACAGAACCTGATCTTAAGGGCGTGGGCGTCATTCTCGATGTTTTACACGGGGTGAATATCGAACGGCTCGACCGCCTAGTCTATCGCGTGACCTACGGCCGAAAAAGCGTCGTCTTCGCGCTCAATGATCTATCGCAGGTCAAGCCGCTGGCGAACGCGCTTGGACCAAATGAGAGATTTGTGGGACCGATCTTCGACGAGTCTGGAATTCGCTTCTTTCTCGTCTACAATTCAAGGCTGAATATTTTCCATTACATCCTGGACGAGACGGTAATGGTCCTGGACGATTTCGTTCCCTCCCGGCTCACGAACCGAATCATCATCGGCAGGCGCACTGGCTTCGCCTTCTACCGGGACCACCAGCTCGACCGCAAAATTCTGATCGGCGTATTCGAAGGCAATATACGAGCGAACAATTATTTCGACGGTCCGTTCGATCAGCGACCCGATAACTTCATCGAAGGGGAGACACTACGGGAGATCATTTATGAGGTTAAGCCTCGCCTCAAAGGTCAGATCGACCGCCTCGGCCGCACGCTAGACTACACCCGAAACTACGCGATCGTTCCCTACCTTTACTACCGAACGGAAGACGATCTCTACGTCATTCATAAGTGCGTGACTAGCGAGACGTTCCCGGCCTCGTTCTACTACAAGTGCTTTATTGTCGATCATACCTAGCGGGAGGAAAAGGGGACAGGCTGCTTTTTAGGGCCTAACTCGGCGCTTCAGACCGACGCCTTTCAGGCGCGGCTGAGCGCTGGCGTTAGGCCCCGAAGAGCTTTTTCCTTGACGAATATACGTTTCGTGTATACAATAGCCCAGTGATCACTTGGGATGCGCGGAAACGGCGCATGAACCTCAAGAAACACGGCTTCGACTTTGTTGATGCCGAGCGCGAAATCTACTTCCAGAGCATCGCAAACTGACTGGGTCCGGGTAGGCCCCCTGAAAGACCGGGATATTAGGGTCAGTCGCAGCCATCCGGAGGCCGATCCGCTCCATATCGTGCGAGGGATTGTCCGAAAGGGACTGAAGCCGTTTTCCCCCAAACGAGCGATATCGCTCCGCGTGGACCCCGATGTGCTCGAGTGGTTCCGGGCGCAGGGGGCTGGTTGGCAGACCACGATGAACGCGGTCCTCAAGGCATACAAAGAGGCCGCGTCTCGGTCTCGAGGCCTAACCAGGCGATGGAGCGGCCGTGCTGAGGCGCGCCGCTCATCACCAACCCGTTAGCCGCCCAACCTCGATTCGATAGAGAACGGCGGGAGAGCAGAGGGTGGGCGGGGTGACAAGATGGGCGTTGTCAGAAAG
>CAZCMC010000008.1:0-22791 GCA_964499665.1 uncultured bacterium
CCGTCACCTCCGCTGCCAGATCGGGCCGGTGACACAGCTCGAGAAACGACACCTTGGCCCGGATCTCCCGGTACTCCTGTAGATAGCGCCCTGCCTGTCGCATGATCCAGATCGGGGTGTAGGGCGTCGGTTCCAGGCGACACGCTTTCATAAATGGGCTTTCCCGGAGCAACGTTATATCCCGCTCCTCGGTCCTCGCACTCCGCACCTCGCACTCCGCACCTCGCACCTCTTGTGCTCTCTTAATCCGCCCTAAGACTTGTGCATGTCGCGCGGCGGTGCCGACCAGATGGCCCATTTTCGGATGTTCGGGCTCGAGGTCCACAACCAGGCCGTGCTCCCGCAACGTCTCACTACATGTCGGACCGACCGATGCGATCACCGTGCCTCGCAAGGCTGACCGCAGCGACTCTTCCTGCCCCAATTCCGCCGCCACCTGCAGCAGATGAGTCACTTGGATGGCAGTCGTAAAGAGGGCCACATCGACCTGTCCCTCGATAATCGCCATAATCGCCCGCCGCAGCGGACCGGTATCCTCCGGCAATGCCCACCGGTAGACCGGGACCCGCATCACCGAAGCCCCTCGCGCCTCCAACCCCGCGATCAGGTCCGGGTTGGGGACCCCGTACTCCTGCACGGCGACCCGCCGACCCGCCACGGCGATCTCGGACCCATCCAATGCGCTCAGGAGGTCGCGCCAGGTGTTGGGTTCCGGCACGGAGAGCGTGATCGGAACGCCAAGCTCACGGAGCACGGCATGAGGCTTTGGGCCTCGGACAATCGTCTGGACCCGACCAAGAGCCGCGAGAAACTCAGCGCGGGGGAAGGAGGTCTCGACCACCTGAACTAGCGCTCGCGTGCCGACCCCTGTCAGCAGCACGACCACATCGATGCGCCCGGCCAGCAGCTCTCTGGCAAACTCCATGGCCGCTGGGTTGTCACCCAGCGGAATCTCGCGAACGGCAGGCGCCGAGACGGGGACCCCGCCATGGCGGCTGATAAGGTCCGCCATCGAGGTAGCCATTCGACTCTCGAACGTGACCACCCTGAGTCCAGTTAACCCGCCGACAGGCGGAGCTGCAACTTGGCTCACAATGTCACTCTCCTTAAGGGTGGCGCAGCAGTGTTCCGCTCCCGTACGCTAACACTGTCGGAGCGGCAGGCAATAGTATATGGTCCGCGACCAAAACACGCTAGCGTAAAGATGAGAGTCAATTCACCTGGGAGTTTGATTTTGAGAGACACGAACGGCCGACAAAGCCGAGACCATCGGGGACCGCTCTTGACGAATTCAAGGCCCACATGTTATAAGCGCCCCACAGCTCAGGAATTCCAAATGATGAAGCGCTGTTCCGACCTTTCAATCCTTCTTCTAGCAGTCGGCTTTCTGGCCGGTTGCGCTGCTTCACCATACCGTTTATACCCGCAGTACGAGGGACCTTCCCGCGAACCCCCGCCGCATTTTCCTGTCAGCGTTCGTACGCATCCGCAGTACGAGGAGCGCTCGCGCAGCATCAGAAGTGTCGCCCTCATGCCTCCTGATGCGAAGGTCTACAGTCTTGATGCTAACGATAAGCGGGACCTGATGGATGAGTGGTCGGAGACGGCGCGCAAGAACCTCGCCCAGTCGATGGCAACGCATGGTGGAACGGCGGGTCAATTCGTCCTGAAGGCGTTTGACCCCGCAGGCTTTCCATCTGCTCGGCAAGAGTATGAGGATGTGCATTCGCTGTTCGAGGCTGTCTCATTGAGCGCCGTGGCCCACGCCTATGGCGGGGACTTTGGGTTCAAGACCAAGCAGGAGCGATTTGAATACTCGCTCGGGCCTCTCACCTCCCTGACGGAGGTCACGCAGGCGGACGCCCTGCTTTTCGTGTACGCGAACGACTACATCTCGACTGGCGGCCGCAAAGCATTTATTGCCCTTATTGCGCCGTTTGCTTTTCTCGGTAACCCCATCGGTGCAATCATGATTCTTGCTACTGCAGCAGGTCCAACCCAGGTCGTGACGGCTCTGGTCGAAGCCAAAACAGGGGAAGTCCTCTGGTTTGGTACGCACAGTTCGAGAGCCTACGATCTACGAGATTCTGCCAGCGCTCAAAGTCTGCTATGTGATGTCTTCAACGACTTAGGACAAATTGCTCCATTTAAAAAAGTCCAGAACGAGAAATGCAAGGCAGTCCAACAAGCTCCGTCACACCGTCCATGGTAACAGCGAAACGCGCGTGGGCGGACCTTATGGATAGCGCGGGAGTAACATGCTTCGTCCTGCTCCATGATGCAGCTTCTCATAAGAGCGTCTAAAAGTATGCGGCCTGATTTTCCACGAGGAGAGAAATGTTCGAAGCGGGCCGCGTGGGGAGCTCTTGTGTTCATATTCATCGTAGGGTGCAGTACCTTCAGAGCGGCGAGCGGAAAACTCACCCTTTCCGATCACGGATTCGAGGTTGATCTTCCGCAGGGGTGGTATGAAACTCAGAGCTCCATGGGAGGACTCCTCCTGACCAAGGATGGGCTCCCGCTCCAGTTGATCCAGATCGAGAGGGTGGCGATCGAAAACGGGCTTCCCCATACAAAGAGGAAATTCAGAGGGGGAATGTCGGTGCACCATGCCGCCGAGGTTGAGGTGGATGACCTTCGCTCCACGTCGGAGGTTTTCAATTTCGAGGTGCTGGAAAGCACGCCAGCCACCGTCAGAGGGAAGCCAGCGTTTCAGCTCCTCTGTGCCTGGAAGACCAGGGACGGCCTGCGCCTCAAGCGCGTCCAGTACGGGCTCGTGGACGGGAAGTGGGTGTACCGGCTGATCTACCAAGCGGCGGCGCGCTATTACTTTGATCGCGACTTGGCGACCTTCGAGCGTGTGCGGGAGAGCTTCCGTCTGTTGTGACGCTCCGGTGACGTCCTATTTCAAGGTCGGTGAACAAGTTGGTTGTCCTCAACCTCGGCGCCGCGCCGAGGGCCTGACACCGCCTCCTGCAGCCCACGAAAACCCTTGACGAAATCCTGGTCTAGATGAATAATATCCTTGACAATGTCAATGGATTATGGCCGAATGGACCTGCGCGACATTGAGAAGGCAGCGAAGGAGCAAGGCTGGGAGGTAGGCAGAACCAAGAAAGGACACCTGAAATTCGTCCCGCCAGACCTAACCAAGCAAATCGTGATTGGGGCCGGCACCCCGTCCGATTGGCGCGCCGTGAATAACCTCCTGTCACAACTGAAGCGCCAGGGCTTTATCTGGCCTTGGCCACCGCAGAAGGGTAAGGAGAAGAAGTAGTGCGCGAGTGGACCGTACGTTTTGAGAGCAGCCAACCAGATTTGAAATTGACCGAAAACCTTGCAGATGAGGTCATGGAGGGCCTTAAGGACCATATGCCGGCGGTCAGTTACGGTCCCCATACAATGTCTGCCAGCTTCTGTGTTACCGCCGATTCGGCCAAGCGCGCGGTGGAGCTTGGCCTTCGCCTGTTTCGCTCTGCGTTGCAAGAGGCTGGCATAAAGCACAATATCGTAGCGGTCGAGATCCAGACGCTTGACGATCTATCCCGTGGCGTGAAGGGAGCTAACTTCCCCGAGTTGGTTGGAGTAGCCGAACTGGCCGAGATCCTGAAGGTTTCCAAGCAGCGCGTCTCGGAACTCGCACGCCTCCCAGATTTCCCGAGGCCGATCGTGCATCTAAAATCTGGACCCGTGTGGAGGAAGGCAACGGTCATCCGGCATATGAAGCATTGGGCTCGTCGGCCCGGCCGACCGAGAGAGAAAGGAGCAGTTCCAGCCTAGCGAGGGTGGCGGCGCGCAAGCCTAGGCGCTGGAAGGACGATAAAATAGGAGTGAAGGATGAACCGACCTCATTCGGACGACAATGCCACGGCGATGCTGTTCAGGAGGCCTCTGGAGGTTGCCGCCCATATCTTATGGAAGTTCTGGCGGGATGAGTGCCCGCAACGTGCGGCCTCGCTGGCCTACACGACCCTCCTCTCCCTGGTGCCGTCGCTGGCAGTGGCGTTCGCCATGCTGAAGGGGTTTGGAGGACTCGAGTCGATCCAGGCGCGCGTTGAGGAGCTGGTCTACACGCACCTGGTGACCACATCGAGCTTGCAGGCGGCGGACTACATTCAGAAGTTCACCGAAAGAGTGGATGCAGGAACCATCGGCACGGTCGGATTCTTGGCCCTCATCATTACAGCAGTGTCGTTACTGAACACGGTCGCCGGTGCCTTCAACACGGTCTGGGGCGTTGAGGATCGCCGGAGCCTCAAGGATCGCTTCCTGACCTTCTTTGCGCTGATCATTCTGGGGCCCCTCCTGTTCGGCGCCTCGATCTCGATCACCGGCACGATCCTGCATTCACAGGTCTGGACCCGGTTGCCGATCCCCAGCCTGGGTCCCGCGTTGAGCCTGTTGGTCCCGCTCATGCTGACCTGGGCCGGTTTCCTCCTCCTGTACGTCGTGATCCCGAGCGCCCCTCTGCGCCTGAGACCGGCCCTGTTGGCCAGCCTGACCGTCGCAGCGACCTGGGAGTTCGTCAAGATCGGGTTCGAATGGTATGTCGCTAACGTCGCGAGCTATGGGAAGCTCTATGCCTCCCTCAGTGTCATACCGGTCTTTCTCCTCTGGCTGTACGTGGGTTGGGTGATCGCCCTGCTGGGGTTCGAGGTCGCGTTCTTCCTGCAACATCCGGAGGCATGCCGAGGGCCGGTCACTTTGCGCGCTGCATCCGCCACGGTTCCGGCACGTGACGCGATCCGGACCTTCGTCGCAGTGGCGGAGGCGTTTGTCAAGGGCGGCAAGCCGGTGACTGCCGTCCAGGTAGCCCAGCAGGTGCCGCTCCGCGACGATGTGGCATCGGCAAGCCTGGCGGAACTGGAGCGCCAAGGATACGTCGCGCGGGTGGCTTCGCCACCCGACGCCTACCTTCCCCGCCGCGCCCCCGCAACCGTGAAGGTGGCAGATCTGTGGCACGACCTCGGCGGCGGGATCGCCCTGTCCGACGGCGACATGTTGGATCGGCTCCTGGCCGAAGCGGCCCGCTCGACCGCCCGAACCTTGGGCCATACCACCGTTCAGGACCTGCTCGACGCCCGGGCTGCCTCAGCAGCAGGGGAGGCCGCTCGCCCATCCCGTGATGAGCTGACAGAGCTTGCGTAGCGAGTGCGACCCTCGGCGAAACGCCCGCGACTTCCTGTTGAGCGCCTGGTCTGAGTCGCACCGCAAGCGTGAGGAAACTCAGGCAGAGCGATGACTCGCGATACACTGGCACGATTTGCGAACCAGCGGTACGTGAACCTTGAGTCGTTCAGAAAGAACGGGCAGGGGATCCGAACGCCCCTCTGGTTCGTCGAGGCCCAAGGCGTGCTCTACATGCGCACGCCCGCTCAGTCTGCCAAGGTCAAACGAATCCGCAACAACCCTCACGTACGCATCGTCCCGTCGGATGTGCGCGGAAATCCCATAGGCGAGTGGGTTGACGGCGAGGCGCAGCTCATTCCGGCGGCCGAGGCAGGGTGGGTCAATCAACTCGTCAAGCGCAAGTATGGCCTCTTCAAACGGTTGATCGACATTCGGTCCAGGCTCAAAGGGACGCAGTATGTGGTGATTGCCGTTCATGTGTGATCGCGGGAAGGAACGATGGAACGCCTGACAGGTGACGCGCTGAAACGCGAGCAGGAGCGGACGCTCGGCACGCCCAGACTCGCATACAGCCTGCTTGCGAGGGTGTTGTTCGTGGGGATGGATGTGCTCTATGGACGACGGCGCACGCTCAGCAAATTCAAAGTGCTCGAACTCATCGCGCGGGTGCCGTACCAGGCATGGGAGCAGGTGGCCTACGTCGCCATGACCCACATGTCACGGGATCCAGGCTTCGCGCGCCGCGTGTTCGACCGCGTCCGCGAGAGCCGGCAGCAGCAGGACAACGAGCAGTGGCACCTGCTGATCCTCGAGGAGCTGATCGGGCTTCGAGGTGTGCGCGAAGGGCTCGTGCGGTTTTGGCTCATCCCGCAATTCATCGCATTCGTCTACTATCAGATCGTATGGCTGCTCTTCGTCGTGCGCCCATCCTTGGCGTATCGGCTCAACGCAGAGTTCGAGGATCATGCCGAGCACGAATACATGGAGTTCGTGCGCGAGCATCTGGAGCTCGAGCAGGAACCGTTCGAGAGCGCCTTCAGCGCGGACTACGGCACGTTCAAATCGCTGGCGGACGTGTTCCGTCAGATTGGATACGACGAGCGCGTGCACAAGGAGGAGTCGCTGGCTCGGCTACAGGCGCCGCGCTTCACCTAAACGGCTTGGGAGGGTCCATCATCCAACGGGCGCTTGTAGTTGCGCTACTTACCAACCCCTCTTTCCCACAAGAATTCGTCGAACCTCCTCCGCGACGTTTTTATTGACAGAGGGATAAAGAGGGCTATTCTGAGACAGGCAATCCCGTTACCCACACCATTCCCTGAAGAGCCCAAAGGTATTTGGTGTCTTCGCCTTAGTGTATAGCGCGCGAGGTTACTGTTTTGTCGAGTTCTGTCCTCGAGACCCACGTCAACCGCGCATCGCCGGGCTTCCAGCACAACACCCGCCGGATGGTGGAGTTGCTCGCCGAGATCAAGAAACAAGAGCAGCAGATCCGCCAGGGTGGCGGCGCGAAGGCCATTGAAGCCCAACACAGCAAGGGCCGGCTCACGGCGCGCGAGCGAATCGATCGGTTGATCGATCCGGGCACGCCGTTCTTCGAGCTGGGGATCTACGCCGCGCACGAGATGTACCAGGAGTGGGGTGGCGCGCCAGCGGCGGGCACCATCACCGGACTCGGGCGGGTTCAGGGGCGCCTGGTGATGATCATCGCCAACGACGCGACGGTGAAAGCCGGCGCCTTCTTCCCCATGACCGCGAAAAAGGTGATCCGCGCGCAAAACATCGCCATCGACAACCACATCCCGACGATCTACCTGGTGGACTCGGCCGGCGTGTTCCTGCCGCTGCAAGAAGACGTCTTCCCCGATACGGACGATTTCGGGCGCGTCTTTCGCAACAACGCCGTCATGAGCGCGATGGGCATCCCTCAGACCACCGCGATCATGGGCATGTGCGTGGCAGGCGGCGCCTATCTTCCGGTGATGTGCGACCACATCCTGATGACCGAGGGCAGCGGCCTGTTCCTCGCCGGTCCCGCGCTGGTGCAGGCAGCCATCGGGCAGGTGATTTCCGCCGAAGAGCTGGGCGGCGCCAAGGTGCACACCCGCATCAGCGGCACCATCGACTTCCGCGAGCCCGACGACCCTTCCTGCATTGAGCGAATCCGCGCGCTCGTGGACAAGATGGGCCACCGGCCAGGCGCGCCGTTTGACCGCAAGTCCTCGCAAGCGCCGGCGCACCCCGCCCAAGACATCTACGGCCTCTTCGAAAGCGATCCCACGAAACAGTACGACATGCGCGAAGTCATTGCGCGCATCGTGGACGGCAGCCAGTGGGAAGAGTATCGCGCCGAATACGGTCAGACCGTGCTGTGCGGCTATGCGCGCATCGGGGGCTGGGCGGTAGGCATCGTGGCCAACCAGAAAAAGCACGTTCGGACCACTGCGCCCGGCACGGGCGAAAAGCGGATCGAGTTCGGGGGCGTGATTTACACCGAGTCGGCCGAGAAGGCGGCACGATTTATCCTGGACTGCAACCAGCACCTCGTGCCGTTGATCTTCCTCCACGACGTGAACGGATTCATGGTCGGCAAGGACGCCGAGTGGAGCGGCATCATTCGGGCAGGCGCGAAAATGGTGAACGCCGTGTCCAACAGCGTCGTGCCGAAGATCACCGTGATCTGCGGCGGCAGCCTCGGGGCCGGACACTACGCGATGTGCGGAAAGGCCTACGACCCCCGGTTCATCTTCGCCTGGCCCACGGCTCGCTACGCGGTGATGGGCGGCGATCAGGCCGCCGGCACGCTGGTGGACATCAAGATCAAGCAGCTCGAACGCGAAGGCAAGAAGCTGAGCGAGAAAGAAAGGAAGGAGCTGCACGAGTCTATCCGGTCCACCTATGAGCACCAGACCGACCCGCGCTATGCCGCCGCCCGCCTTTGGGTGGACGCCATCATCGACCCGGCAAAGACCCGCGAGGCGTTGATCTGGGCGCTTGAGACCGCCTCACTGAACCCCGAGGTGCGGGAGTTCAAGACCGGGGTGCTGCAAACCTGAGCTGACACTGAGCGCGAAGACAGGCAGGCGCCATTGGAACACGTGAAGATCATCGAGTGCCCGCGGGACGCCTGGCAGGGCTTGGCGCAGGTGATCCCGACCGAGGCAAAGGTCGAATACCTGCGCCGCCTGATCGAGCTGGGGTTCCGGCATATCGACGCGGTGAGCTTCGTCTCGCCGAAGCACGTCCCCCAGATGGCCGATAGCGAGGCGGTGATGAAAGCGCTGTGCGCCTCGCTCCCCACGGGCGCCGAACCACTCGAGATCATCGGCATTGTGTTGAACGAGAAGGGTCTCGAACGTGCCCTGGCCAGCCCGGGGGTGACGACGATCGGCTACCCGCACTCCGTCTCAGCGACCTTCCTCCGGGCCAACGCCAATATCTCCCTTTCGGAATCCCGTTCGCTCACTGAGAGATTGCAGAAGGAGACGCAGGCCGCGGCGCGCAACCTGGTGGTCTATGTCTCCATGGCCTTCGGCAACCCCTATCAGGAGGCGTGGGGACCGGACACCGTCCAAGAGACACTTGGGTGGTTGCGGGAGATCGGCGTGCGCACGGTCTCGCTGGCGGACACAGTGGGCAACGCCACACCCGAAACGGTGGGCGACCTCTTCGCAGCACTCAAGGACCGCGCAGCCGCCGTGGAACTCGGCGTCCATCTGCACAGCCGGAAAGAGGGCGCCACCGAGAAAATCCTGGCTGCCTACGAAGCCGGGTGCCGCCGCTTTGACAGCGCGCTCACCGGGCTGGGGGGTTGCCCGTTTGCCGGAGATCAACTCGTGGGGAATATCCCGACAGAGATCGTCGTGAAGACGCTGGCCCGGCGGGGCATCGCCCTCGACGTGCCCGTGGCATCGCTGGAAGAGGCAACGGCGATGACCCAGGAGATGTGCAACAAGTACGCCCGCTAGCGCTTCCCTGTCCGGGTCGGAAGACGAATCAGAGAGAAGCTCAATGGGCTATACCACACTGAAGCTCGAATTCGAAGGTCTTTCCCTGAGCGGGGTCGTGGGGCCTGCCCTGAGCCCAGCCGAAGGCGAGCTGGCCACCATCACCCTCAATCGGCCGGAGAAGCGCAACGCGATCTCCACCGAGATGATCGAAGACTTGCTTGCGGCGCTGGACGAGGCGGAGGCAAGTGCTGTGCGGGTTGTCATCGTGACGGGCGCAGGCAAGGCGTTCTGCTCCGGGATGGACCTTGACGCGCTGAAAGCCATCTCGTCGCAATCGCCCGAGCAATACCTGGAAGACTGTCGGCGGGTGGCGCGTCTCTTTCGCCGTCTGTACAGCTTCCCGAAGCCGCTGATCGCCGCGGTCAACGGCCCGGCCATCGCCGGCGGCTGCGGGATCGCGACGCTCTGCGACTTCACCCTCGCCGCGCCCGAGGCCAGGTTCGGCTACAGCGAGGTTCGCATCGGCTTCATCCCGGCCATCGTCTCGGTGTTCCTGATTCGCCAGATCGGCGAGAAACGGGCACGCGACCTTCTGCTGACTGGGCGCATCCTCGAGGCCGCAGAGGCGCACCAGATCGGCCTGGTGACCGAGGTCGTGCCGGCTGGGATACTTTTCGATCGGGCCCGGGAGCTCGCCGCCACGCTGATTGCCGCAAGCCCCACAAGCCTCCTCCTCACCAAGCGACTGCTGGGACACTTCTGCGAGTCCGACCTGGACCGTGACCTCGAACTGGCTATCCGCGAGAATGCCCGCAGCCTCTCGACGGCGGACTTTCGCGAAGGGGTTGCCTCCTTCCTCGAAAAGCGCAAACCCGTCTGGCGCGGCGAGTAGGTTGACTTTTCACTCCCTGGGGGACGACACCACGGGGAAGCTGTAGGTCAGACCCATCGTGAACTGCCAATCGGGAGCCCCGCTGCTGATGCCCTTCCTGATTCCAATATCGATGAGGACCTTTGACGATGGCGGCTGCCAGATTAGGCCGAGGAGGGCGGAGTTGTCCGGGGGCTTTCCCTTGACGCTGTCTCCGTTGACCTCTCCCACCACCCTGAGGTCCGGGAGGACGGGTAACTCCGCGATCACTCCCCAGATGGCGAACGGATTCCCCTTCGAGTTGTCCACGCCTCCACCGATGTTCACGTGGTAGGTGAACGGCGAAAGCCTTCCGCTCAGGATCCCGATCCCTTCGAAGCCAAACCTCCTTTCCCCTTGACCCGTCGAAGGCAACAGGGACCCCGCCTCGACGGCTAAGCTGACTCCCTCCTTATCCTGGAGGACCCCCTCCTTCAGGACGGCCTTCAGGAACAGCCCAGCATCGACGAGCTGAACCTCATCATCCTGGGGCTTCTGGACCGTGAACTCCCCGACCACCTCCAGGTCCCTGATGATGCCATAGTTCAAAATCACCTTGGGAACGATAAAGGTGTTTTTCCCCTTCGCTCGCTCCAGGGTAAAGTACCCGACCTCGATCTCCATCTCTTTGGGATCGGCCACGGCGGCGTCTGTAGAAGCGAATGGCCGGTATCCCCAAGCAGATGAGGGGAGGAGCAGCATGAACGCCAGGAACAGGCTCCACCCCTGGATATTCTGCCTGGATCCTCTGCTGCTCCTCACGGGCGCGCTTCGTAAACGCGTATCTCGGCTCCCTGGCCTGCACGGTGTGGTACCGCGAGATACAGACGACTCAGTTCAGACATAAAAAGCGATGACCGAGCGCCGGGGCGAGTTGGTATTTTCGCGATTGTCTTGTAGTGGTCGGCATCACCCTGTTCAAAGACGCTAATAGAGCCCTCACCGCAAGACATGTAAACGCGCTTGCGCGCCGCATCGTAGAACATGTCGTCGGGGTCTCCGGCACTGTCTTGACTTGCAACTGTTTTCCCTGACTCTGTGTCAAGAACGATGAGCCTTGCGGGTTTCCTGGTTCCGACGAACAATCGATGATTGGTTTCGTCCAGCGCCATTGGAAAGTTTGCCTGGGCGCCTGTGACCGGCCATGTTGCCAAGACGACCCGTTTTTCCCGGTCAATCACCGCTATTTGGTTGGCTGTCGGGATATTCGCGAAAATTCTCGGCCCTAACCTCTCTAACTGGAACGACTCGGGATGCCCTGCAAGCGTAATCTCACCGAGACGTTTATCGTTTGTCGCATCTAGAATGCCGAGTGCGCCATCGCCGTAGCCGACATAAACAGATTTAGTGGCTGCGTCGTAACGGATATTGTCGGCGTCATCGGAAAACTTTACGCTGCTGATGAGATTGAACGAATCGCCATCGAAAATTTTTACTGTCCCGCCTTGTCGATTTGTCACGAAAATTTTATTGAATTCAGGGATGAACATGACGCCCTGTGGTTCGTGTAATCTCCCGATAGCATCGATACGTTTGCCCAAACGCAGATCGAGAATCTCCAGCGTGTTGTTGCCAAGCGCGGCAACGAATAAGCGCTCACCTTTTCGATCCATAGCCAGATGGTCAATGCGTCCCTTGACGCTTGGCATCGGGATCGTCTGCACCCATTGAAGCGGCGTGTTGTCTTCGGCCTGAGGCTTGGTGACAATGACGGCAAGTGCAGTCAGAAAGATTGCGTAGAACATTTTCATATGTTTTCTCCTTTCTCAGTTAATTTCAGCCAGGAACTACGCGGCTACAGGATCCCTGACTAAGACGGCGAAGAGGAGGGCGGCTGCCGCCATCAGGGAAGCGATCAAGGCGAAGGCCGCGGAGTAGCTGAGAGAGGCGATCAGGAAGCCGGCTAGGATCGGCCCGGAAGCCTCGCCGGCGTCCCAGATCGTCCCGAAGACTCCCATCGCAGAGCCCATCTGACCGGCCTTGACCAAGTCAGCCACCAGTGCTGTGGTCGAGGGGGTGACAATGGCCACCCCAAGACCGAATAGAGCCGAGACTGGAAAGAGGAGCCAGAGTGAGGTGACGTTCGGGATCAGTGGCAACGTAGCGGCACAGAGGAAGAGACCGGCCAGGATCATCGGCTTGCGGCCGATACGATCGGAGAGCTGGCCTGAGAGCGGCTTGGCAAGCATTGTCGTGGCGAGCTGGACCCCCATCACAAGCGCGATTTGGGCATCATTGATTCCGATCTTCGTGGCATAGATAGGGAAGAAGCCAAGGAAGGCACCGTAGCCCCCGTACATGGCGGCTTCTAGGGTCGAGGCGAGCACTATGGCGCGACTTGAGACCACTTCTCGGATGCCACGCCAAAACTGATCCGAGCGGGCGCCGAGACTTGAGCCCGTGGCGCGAGGCTTCTCATCGTCGGGCAGGCGTAGGACCATCAAGAGCGGGAGCAGGCCGAGAACCCCGACCGTTAGATAAGTCATCGGGTAGCTGGCCGTGTAGAACAAAAGCAATCCACCGAGGAGCGGGCCCAGGGTAGAGCCAAGGTCCCCCGCTGCAGCGAACCAGCCGAGCTTCTCGCCACGCCCACGCTCGGAGAGGTCGGCCACGAAGGCCGAAGCCACCGGGGAGAAGATCGCCGTCGCGAAGCCATGAAGGAAGCGGAGCGCCAGTAGCGCGCCCGCTGAGTGGACGAAGGGGTAAAGGAACGGAGGCAGGGCGAAGAAGAGACACCCCACGAGCATCATGCGCTTGCGTCCGAGCACGTCCGAGAGGGCCCCTGCTGGAAGCTTGATGACGACCCCGGTGATGGTTGAGGCTGCCACGATCAGGCCGATCACCTCGGGCGTGGCTCCCAGATCCTGGGCGAAACGGGGCAAGACCGGGCTTCGGGCCATCTGATAGCCAAGCCGCGCCAACAGGCCCACGGCGCAGAGCTGGAAGAAGGGGGTCCAGATCCTCACCATCCGAGGTCGCTGTTAGGGTTGAAGGGACGCGGCGATGTCCCCAGGCTCCACCGGCACGTGCTCGACAGGGAGGGGACATTGGACAACGGTGATGATCATCCGACGGTCCTTGCTGGTGTTGATATACCCATGGGGAACGTTCACGGGTACCAAGACAGTCTCTCCAGCTCTGATGGGGGCCTGCTCCTCCCCGACCACGACGACCCCCTCCCCCTCCCAGCAGAAGACGATCTCATTGGAGACCGGGTGGCGGTGGAGGCGGTTCTGCTGGCCCGGTTCGAAGCAATAGATGTTGCAGTGGAGGTTGTCCGTCTGCCACACGCGCCGACGAACGAACCCGCCCGCCGAAAATTGCTTGAGCACATCGAGAGCCTTCTTCTCCATGGCGGTCCCCCCGGTCCTCTTTTGTTCACTTGACGGGTCTTGCCCGCAGATCATCGAAATGGGTGACCGCGTCGGCCTTGGTCCAGAGCCCAATCTTCCCACGCGCAAAGGTCTCGTCACGGATCTCCAGTCGCCTCTCCCCATCGTAGAAGCTCTCCATCCGATTACCTCTGGCAACGATCCTAATGGCGTGCCAGGTTCCACTCGTCACCTTCACGCTGGCGCCTTGGAGCTCCTTTCTCCAACCGTTGACGACTCTGTAGATCCTGAAGTTATCCTCCAAGGGATTGGCCCTAGCGATGTAGTAGTTGTCCGGATCCCGGTAGCGCCAGAGTAAGCCACCCCCTTGATCCTCTTCTCCTTCAATCGCTTTGAACTCGACCTCTAACTCGAGATCCTGATAGTCGCTGTCTTCAACAACAACTAGGTTGAAGTGCTCGCCAACGTTCTCTTTCGAGCGCTGGGCCAAGACGTTAGGTTTACTGGGAGCTGTGGGATCGGCGAGCACCTCCCACTTTGGCAGTGTGCCCTTTCCGGTCTTCTGGATCGAAAACCCCAAAGGGAGGTGGCCAGCAGGCACCTGGTCGAAGTTCCAGGTCCGCCACTCGCCGGCCGGGATCGGAGGCGGGGAGTGGCTGAAAGCTTCCTGCTCACTCTTGCCACAGGCGGCTGCGTTCACGAGCACGACAGGCATAAGAGTGATCCACCAACGACTCCGTGCGCGATGCACCTTCAGTTCCTTCGCTTTCCGGATGCTCTCCGCTACCCTGCTATCGCGGCAGGATCAGAATGGTCGCAGTCATCGTTGGAGCATGGGTGGAACAGCTCAGCCGGTAGGTGCCCACCTTCTCCGCTACAAATCACATCCGATGTTCCTGGCCCCGGTGCCACGTGGCCGTAGGCACCACGACCTGCCCGTCAGGCGCAAGCACTGCCACTTCGTGCTTGTCTCCATTCACCACAAAGACGATGACCGTCACCGTGTCGCCCTGGTGCGCCGTGACAAACCCGGGCGTAAACGCGTAGCTCGCCACCTCCCACTTTGTTGGTGCGTTCTTATCTGCTTCACCAGGCGCTCTGTACCCGTACCCCTTGGAAAGACCTGCGGGGTTAGTTGATGGGGGCGCGAGCTTATCGGTTGTCGTCGCCCCTTTGAACTCGACGGCGGTCATGAAGATCGTGTGGGTGGTCGATGCCCGTTGAGCATTGACATCCTTGACCAAAAACATCGTAGAGAGGATCAGAACTCCAAACGTCGTCGCGACCTTGAGGTCTTGCTGTCTCATGTACCACTCTTGATGCCGTCCCATGTCGAATCCTCCTTATCCATTTAATAATGGGAAGGGGTTGTCCTTCCTTCAGCGCTTGGCCCTCGGGCCACGGCCCGATGTCTTGCCGCCGCCAAGGCTGGCATACATGGCGTCAAAGATGACGAAGCCCTGCTCTAAAAGGGCATGATCATCGGCGATGGTCGCCGCAAGCCCCTTGATGACCGCGTCTACCCCTTTGGCCTCATCCCGACCGAACTTGGCATCCTTTAAATCCGCGTCGTGGACGATCTCGGCCACTTCCTGCAAGGCCTTGTCCTTCAAGCCGAAGCGTTTGAGAAAGGTCTCGAATGTAGAATCCTCGCCCTGGTGGCCGAACTCAGCCCTCAGATAGTCAAAGGGGATCCCCCTTTGGATCCCCTCGGGCTCACGCGCGAAGGCGAACTTCGCCTTCGGGTCGATGAAGCGGCGGATCGCCCAGGCCGTCGCGATCCGATCAACGTGGGGCCGAGGCCGGGTGACCCAGGTCTTGCCACGGAAGGCCTCTGGCTGCAGCACCTTCGATTCTTCCATGGCCGTGCTCTCCTTTCTCCCAAGAAGCTCGCGAAGCGTCGTCCGGCACCGGTTGAAGGTTGCCTCGGCCTCTCTGCGGCCCGCGGCGTGGAAGTAGTCGATCTCCTCCAGCTCGGCGAACCGTTTTTCCAGGGTCTTCAGCTCATCGGTTAGCACCACCATCTCCTGGGACAACTTCTTCTGGGGGAGGCCCTGCAGGCGTGTTTGCCAGGCCTGGCCCTCTTTCGTCAGCTCTGCGTAGTCTTCGTTCCGGGCGCGCCGAAAGAGATCAGCAACCTTCTCGTCGGTGAGGTTCTCGATCTGTTCAACTTTCAAAAGGGTCGCCTCGCCCTCCACCCCCTGGATCTCCTGGCAGAGCCACTGTGCGATCTCGTACCGCTCCTCACCAAAAGGGAGGACGTAGACTGAATTCCTGAAGGAGACCGCCCCCAGCTTTTTGAGTTTCCGCCAGATTCTTACCCGGCCGCTTCCCGCCTCGGGCGGAAGGGAGTAGATGAAGACCAGCCATTTGTAGTGGGGTTGTTTCGCCATACGCCGAAGCAAATGGTACTGTAATTTCTGTTACAGAGATATTTATTCTTCGTTACAAAGGATGTCAAGGGGAAAATTCAGGCGGAGAGGCGGGGCAATGTGACTCAGGGAGTTTGCGGATCACAGTGAGGTACAGCTCAGTCGCGGGTCGCGGTTGCGAAGCTCGCCAGAGGCGAGTTTACCCTGTCAGACCGGAGAGAGCGAAGGCAAAGGTTGCTGGGTGACAATCCGCAAATGCGGCGGAGCCAATCCGTTACCGAATTTCAGTCGAATTGGGGCGAACGAGAAATGAAGATCGCGTCCTCTCGGCCAAACGGTGAGGCGGGATTTCAACGCAGCCCGCCAGTCTGGTCGCGGCATCAGGTCAGCCCTGCCAACCAGAAAAGAGTGCCCGTGTATCTCTCCTCCCCCACTCACTCGGTTTCTACGAGCTTGAGAGAAGCGGAATTGATGCAGTAGCGCAGTTCTGTGGGCTTTGGTCCGTCCTCAAAGACGTGGCCGAGGTGGGCATCGCACCTGCTGCACATCACCTCCACTCTCCGCATGGAGAGGCTGTTGTCCATTTCGGCCCTGATGTTTTCCTTGGCGATCGGGGCCCAGAAGCTTGGCCACCCGGTGCCGGAGTCGAACTTGGTGTCTGAACCGAACAGGTCGCTGCCGCAGCAGACGCACCGGTAGATTCCTTTAGCTTTGGTGTTGCAGTATCGGCCCGTGAAAGCCGCTTCGGTCCCCTTTTGTCGCGCGACCTGATACTGCTCCGGCGTCAATTGCTGCTTCCACTCTTCCTCTGTCTTCATAACCTTTTCACTCATCACGCATCCCTCCGACAGTGCCGCGTATAACTTGTTCGGTGATGAACCAACAAGCGCTCCGCCCTTCTTACGTCTTAAAGGTGCCTTTGGGAGCGGCATCGAAGAGCGGGTTACACTCCGATTCGAGAATGCCGCCAACAATTTTAGTCTGCCGAAACGGTGTTCGGCGAGCGACCTCTTCTGCCCGGATGTCGATCTGCCACCACCCGCGATCTTTCAGATACGGGATCGACGTGCCGTAATAGACCGTGGCGATACCGGCCCACTCGATGGCGCTCTGGCACATCGGGCAGGGTTCCGCAGTCGTGTAGAGGTCCACCTCTGTCCAGTCGATTGAGCTATGTGCTGCCGCGCAGCGATTGATCGCATCGATCTCCCCGTGGAAGGTGGGGCTTTCTGATGACCGGTTGAACCCTTCCGCGACGATTTCACCGGTTGCCCGCCGGACGATCACCGCACCGAACGGGAGCCGGGGGACCTGTTTCGCCAGTGCGATGGCCTGTCGCATATAGTCTTCGTGGCTCCTCTTCTGTCGGGGGCTTATGGTTGGCGGCGGTGCCGAAGGCTCCTCGGCAGCAGGTGTAAGCGCCCAGCCGTAGGACCTTGAAATGAGCCAACTGGCGACCGTACCGGCCGTGCCGAGCACGGTGCGTGTGAGAAACCCCCTGCGGTCTGTCCCTTCAGCCTGTACAGCGTGTCCTGGAGCAGTGCGTCCGTTCATCGTGCCCTCCTTACATTCTCGCCTCTCTCAGGTCGAATTCTCCGAACGAACGCGGGGACGGACGGCCCGGAGGTGGTGTGCCCCCTGAGGTGCTTCGAAACCCCCAGAGATTGTTCCGCATCCCTGGGATCATCTGAGAAGCGCAAGGTCGCGCAGGATGTCCTGCTCCAGGAGCCGAATCATAGTGGAGAGGTCCTCTGGAGGCAGGAGCTCGGGGAGCTGCTGAAGGCGGAGGGGCTCCCGATCGGCCATGAGTCGCCCCGCCAGGACATCGGCCAAATAAAAGAGGTGGGCCCCGCCGTCCAAAACCGATCTGACCTCAGCCTCCACATAGCCCACAATCCCGGGCAGGATGGGGCTGCCGGTTATCCCGCGCTCGAAGGGAACTGTGGCAAACTTGTCCGCCTCCCGCCCCGACCGGAAGCCGAAGTGGGGGACCCACCGCCATTGATCCTTCCCGAGCAGGTTCAGGGCAAATCGCCGGCTGGCCTCGATGAGCTCGCGGGTGTAGGTCAGCCGGCCTATGCCGACCAGGACCCGGGGGACCTGCGGGACGATTGTGCCAGGCTGCACCCAGCACACGATCTGGCCATTGCGCCGATCCCCATCGGCCGCCGTGAGGACAAAGACCTCAGAATCGAGCTTCCCGAGCACCGCCGCAATGCTGGCCTGATCCATTAGCACCCCTCCGAGCAACATGGTGGGGAAGGTTCTGACCGGCAATATTTTTGCCGGACTGAGGAGCAGTTGTCACCTGCTCCTCAGGCTAACAAACTCTTCTTCGAGCCGCTCTGCCCTCACGTCAGCATAGATTACCACATTACGTCTCCTCCTGAGATGACGTAATTGTCAACCAGCTATTGACAAGAATCGGCGCGACTTGATACCCTGTACCCTGCCGCTCCACCGATTCGTCGTGAGGATCGGTGGAGCGATCGGCGAACCATCCACGACAACGTCCTACATCAACGCAATGACCAAGGAGGTAAGCGATGATGAAGAAGTTGAGCCTCGTGTTTGCAGGCGCCCTGTTCGTCATGGCCATGGCCGGTGTCGCGACGGCGATCGCCGCCGAATTTGGCACCGCGGCAGAGGCCAAAGCCATGCTCGAGAAGGCGGTGGCTGCGATCAAGGCGGACAAGGCCAAGGCCCTGGCAATGTTCACCAAGGGTGAGGGAGGTTTCAAGGACCGGGATCTGTATCCGTTCTGCGGCGGTCCCGACGGCAATTTCACCGCCCATCCGTCGCTCGTCGGAAAGAGCCTCAAGGACCTGAAGGACAAGGCCGGGATGGCGCTCGGCGCGGAGATGTACAAGGTCGCCCAAGCGGGCAAGATCAGCGAGGTCAGCTACATGTGGCCGCGGCCCGGCACCACCGACCCGGTTCAGAAGGTGAGCTTGTTCACCAAGGTCGGCGACCAGATCTGTGCGGTCGGCTATTACAAGGAGGCCTCTTCCGGCTCGGGCGCGGGCGGCTACTGACGGCGAGCGCTCCGTGCCGTCTCAGAAAAGGGCTTGCGTTGGGTTGGCGACGATGACTTCCGAGCCCTTTTGATCAGCACGGCCCGGGGGCGCGTTCCCTCTGACCGCTGTGGTTCCCGCTCACCTGCCGTCCGGTTCCAGCGCTTTCCCACTGAGCCGCCCCCTATGGGGAAGGAATCGGATGCCGCTCCCCGCCGAGACGCAACTGTCCCGTGGCGTGCCGGTGGGGCTCGCCTGCCGGCTGCCCGCGACACCTCCACGTTGAACGCTGGCACGGAAACGGTGTCTGGCACCTTTTCTCGCGGACCTCAGCACTTAGGGCTGGCCGTAAATTTCTGTCTTTCACCTTGACTTTGTCCTCTCCCGCGCCGCGGCCGGACATGGCCTGAGGGCGCCGCCGATAGGGCGCTCTTGCTCAGGAGAATGCCCTGCCCCCGAATCATAAAGCTGCCTCTACGCCGGCGGCAACTAGTGTAACGAGGACCCGGCCGTTTTCGTGGTCATTCGTGTCGACGTAAGACACGCTGGGGGCGAGAATGGGGCCGGGACGAGCGGGCGATTCAGGGCACAGGCGAAGTGTCGCCCGCGGAGCCGTCTCCGTTTTCGCGGATGCAGGCCAGAAAGCCCGGGCCGAGCTCCTGGAGCTTGCGCAGGCCCACCCTCTTGATCTGCAGGAACGCTTCCTTGGTGGTGGGGCGCTCTCGCGCCATCTCCCGCAGGCTGGCGTCGCTGAAGATGAGGTAGGGTGGGATGCCCCGCTCTTCGGCCATGGTCCGACGGAGGGCGCGGAGCGTCTCGAACAGATCCTCATCGCTCGTTCGGCCCAGGCCCGGCGGCACGGCCGGGCGCGCGGGCCGGGACGGCGCCCCGCGCGCGGGGCGGGCGACCGTTCGGAGGAGCGGCACTGCGTCTTCTCCCCGAAGGACCCGATGGCCCCGTGCGGTCACGTCGAGCGTCGGGTACTCGCCCTCGCCACGTGCCAGACACCCCTGTCCCTCGAGCTGCTCAATCCAGTTCCGCACCGCCGCCTTCGGGTACTGTCGCAGTACGCCGTAGGCGTCCAGCCGGTCGTGGCGCATCCTCGCGATCCGGGCGGTTTCGGCCCCACGCAGGACGTCCGCCACGTAGTCGGCGCCGAACCGCTCCCCCATCTCTGCGACGCAGGCGAGGATCTGCCGCGCCAGCGCCGCCGAGCCGTCCTCGACGGCAATCTCGCCGAGGCAGACGTCGCAGGCCCCGCACGTGTCCGCGCGGCATACCTGGCCGAAGTACTCCACCAGGAAGCGGTGCCGACAGGCGGCGCCCTGGCAGTAGTCGTACATCTCCCCGAGCTTCGGCAGGGCACCCGGCGCCGGCAGCCCCTCCGCCATCAGGATGGACCGCCACAGGCCGAAGTCGCCGCCGGAGTAGAGCAGTAGGCACTCCGACGTCAGGCCGTCGCGCCCGGCCCGGCCCGCCTCCTGCTGGTAGTGCTCGATGGACTTGGGCATGCCGGCGTGGATCACGTAGCGCACGTCGGATCGGTCAATGCCCATCCCGAACGCCACCGTGGCCACCATCACATCCGCCCGTTCCGTGATGAAGTCGTCCTGAGCGCGCCGTCGTTCGGCATCGGCCAACCCGGCGTGATATGCCACTGCCCGATACCCCCGCCGTCGCAGCGCCTCGGCGAGCTGATCCACCTCCGCCCGGCGGATGCAGTAGATGATCCCGGCCGCTCCCCGGTGCCGCTCCAACGCCTCCGTGACCTGCCGCAGCCGATCCGTGCGCCGGCGCACCCGGTAGACCAGGTTCGGGCGGTCGAAGCTCCCAACCAGGATCTCGGGCTCCCGCAGCGCCAACTCCGTGGCGATGTCCGCGCGCACCCGCGGCGTGGCCGTGGCCGTGAAGGCATGGATGGCCACGTCCGGAAAGGCCTCCCGCACCACCCTGAGCTGCCGATACTCCAGCCGGAAGTCGTGCCCCCACTGGCTGATGCAGTGCGCTTCGTCGATCGCGAAGAACGCCACTCCGGCTCGCCTCAGCAACCCCAAGCAGGAAGGAAGCACCAGCCGCTCAGGGGCCACGTACAGGAGGTGGTACCGCCCGCGGGCCACATTGGCCTCCACCAGCCGCCGCTCGTCGGTCGTCAGGCTGCTGTTCAAGAAGGCGGCCGGCACCCCGGCGGCGGTGAGACCGTCCACTTGGTCCTTCATTAGGGCGATGAGGGGCGACACCACCACGGCCAGCTTCCCCATCGCCGCCGCCGGCGCCTGATAGCAGAGCGACTTCCCGCCCCCCGTCGGTAGGATGACGATGGAGTCCCGCCGCGCCAGCACCGCCCCTATGGCCTCTTCCTGCAACGGGAGGAGCGCGTCGTAGCCCCATACGCGCTTCACGGTTTGCCTGATGTTCTCCACCCGTACCCACTCCTTGCCTTCGGCCGGGAACCCGCGACCCGGCAACCACCCGAGACGTTCGCTATTCTATCCGGGCGGCAACAGAGCGCAAGACGAATCTTCCAGACCGTTCAATAATGGGGACTACGTTGCATTACAGGTATTATTTCTGCTCCTGTATGGACTGGTGCGGTGGACGAGGGCGGTTGCAGACTGGGGCACGGCATTCTACCGTCGAGAGGAGGATCTTACCTTGACAACGAAAAACGGCCGGGTCCCCCTTTCCATCCCCCACACGGTCGTCCTGGAAGCATTTCGCTGATGACAAAGCCCAGCGTTAGAGATCCCCGGCGACGTCTTGGAGCGGTCACTCTACAAACTGTGTTCACTGCGTGCGGCGGGTATGCTCACCTCGACGGAGTGTTCCTGACGGTCATCAACAAGGGGAATCGCCTGGTCTTGTCGCTCGACGCCATCCACTGTTACACTCGTCTCGCCATTCCCGCCTAGTGTCTGCAGGACGGTGATGTGGTAGACCGTCTCCCGGTACCGGTAGTGCACGGTGAACCCCTTCCAATCCGCAGGGAGGCACGGAGCAACACGCAGTGTCTCCACTTCCAGCCTCAGCCCGAGGAGGGATTCCACGATCAGCCGGTACATCCAGCCGGCCGAGCCCGTGTACCACGTCCAGCCACCGCGGCCGGTGTGCGGCGGGAGCGCATAGACGTCGGCCGCGACCACATACGGTTCTACTTTGTAGGTCGCAATCCCCTCCGGAGATCTGGCATGGTTCACGGGGTTGATCATGGCCAACAGTTCCCACGCGCGCCGGCTGTCGCCCAATGCAGCGAACGCCATCGCCGCCCAGATCGCCCCATGAGTGTACTGCCCGCCATTCTCTCTCACGCCTGGGACGTACCCTTTGATGTAGCCAGGATCCAAAGTCGACTTGTCGAACGGCGGGTCCAAGAGCTGGACCAGCGCATGGTCCCGGCGAACGAGGCGCCGATCCACCGCGTCCATGGCCATGCGCGAGCGCGTGGCATCGCCCGCCCCGGAGAGAACAGACCAGCTTTGCGCAATCGAATCAATCTGGCATTCGGGGTTACTCGCCGACCCAAGCGGCGAGCCGTCGTCGAAGTACGCGCGGCGGTACCACTCGCCGTCCCAGCCATTCTGCTCGATATTCTGGCGCAGTTGAGCCGCCTCCCTTTGGCAACGTTCGACGAAGGAGACGTCACCATGCCTGCGGGCAACCTCAGTGAACCGCATAAGCACGTCATACAGGAAAAACCCCAGCCAGACACTCTCGCCTTTGCCGTGTTCGCCCACCCTGTTCATGCCGTCGTTCCAGTCCCCGGAGCCGATGAGCGGCAGGCCGTGCTCACCAAATCTGAGGCCCCTCAGGATGGCTCGTACACAGTGTTCGTATAAACCGGCCGCTTCTTCAGACCGGCTGGGCAGATCGTAATACGAGTCCTCCTCTGCGTTTACCGGGCGGCCTTCGACGAAGTGGATGGGTTCGTCCAACACCCCGGTGTCCCCGGTGTTCAGCACGTAGTGGCACGTCGCCAAGGGCAGCCAGAGGTAATCATCCGAACAGTGTGTACGCACGCCCCGGCCCGAGCAGGGATGCCACCAATGCTGGACATCTCCCTCCCGGAACTGACGGGCCGCGCAGCGG
>CAZCMC010000009.1:0-20713 GCA_964499665.1 uncultured bacterium
TCTTCGTAGGGACACGGCATGCCGTGTCCAGAAATCGTCTTGACCGTGCCACCGCAGACCGGTATCTTGTGAAGGTGAATGTCGCCGCCATCATTCCGGCGCTGAACGAGGAGGGGTCGATCGGGCAGGTCGTCGCTGCGGTTCCACGTGATGTCGTTTCACAGGTCATCGTGGTGGACAATGGCAGCACCGACCGGACCGCAGAGGTCGCGAGGGCGGCCGGGGCGGTCGTCGTCCCGCAGCCGGAGCGTGGGTACGGCGCGGCGTGCCATGCCGGTTTGATGGCCTCGGTCGGGGCCGATCTCCTGGTGTTTCTGGACGGCGATCGGAGCGACGTTCCGGAAGAGACACCGCTCGTCCTTGCTCCGATCTTTCACGGAAAGGCCGACTTGGTGATCGGCTCGCGCCTGTCGGGGCGGCGAGAGAAGGGCGCCATGCCGCCACATGCTCTGTTTGGAAACTGGCTTGCCAGCAGGGTTCTCGGGGCGCTGTATGGCGTGCGGATCACCGACCTCGGATCGTTCCGGGCCATCCACCGCAAGGCGCTCATCGAGCTTGGGATGCAGGAGCGGACATTCGGGTGGCCGGTCGAGATGATCGCCAAGGCGGCGCGGCGAGGGTATCGAATCGTCGAGGTGCCGGTGAGTTACAGGCGGCGGATCGGTCGCTCGAAGGTTGCCGGGACGGTGAAGGGGAGCCTCCTGGCCGCCTACTATATCTTTGCTACCGCATTTCGCTATGCCAGGTGGAGCTAGTGCCGTTCCAACTACCTACGCCAAAAGGGTGAGGCGAGGGAAAGCGACAGTTCTTGGCAGGACACCTGTCGGTGATTCGCCGCACCAAGTAGGGACCTCATCGAAAGAGAGGGGGAAGCTAAGCCGTGAGTAGACAGGAACAGAGTCAGAGGATGATCCACTGGGGGATGATATCCCTTCTGCTCGTCACGCTGGTCGCGGCCCTCCCGCTGATCAGCTTCGCCGCTGATCGGGAGGCAGCATCCCTGGACAGCTTTCTTGAGGCTATCGGGTTTGTCAAGCTCGAGGGCGAGCCGGCCGCCCCGGACTTTACGCTCCCGGATGTGTCGGGAAAGCCTGTTCGGCTCGCTGAATTGCGCGGGAAAGTCGTCTTCCTGACCTTCTGGACAACCTGGTGACCCCACTGCCTGAGGGAGTTTCCCTCACTCGAGGTGCTCAGCCAGCAGTTTAAGAAGAAGGACCTGGTGGTCCTCGCCGTCAACATCGCTGAGACGGCCGACCAGGTGAAGGGGTTTTTGGTCAAGCACAAGCTTTCCTTTCCCGCGTTGCTGGACAGCGATTCACGGGTCTCGAACCTTTACGGAATCCGTGGGACGCCAACCCGTTTCCTGATCGATCGCGAAGGAAGGCTGATTGCCGGGAGTATCGGGCCGAGAGACTGGGCTAGCGAGGAGGCCCGGAACCTTATCGGACACGTGCTGGGTCTCGCGAGGAAGCCGCGCCAGGGCTGAATGACAGATGCAGGACAGCACACGAGAAGGGCGGGTCGATTGCGACCCGCCTTCGTGTTCTCGAAGGGTCTTGCGACGGCCATTGAAACCAGCCACGGTTCGCATAATGATGGGTGTCATGTGCCTTTTGGTGTCAGGTGGGAAGGTCGCGACAGGAGACAAGGCTCCGGCCGTCGGTGAGCAAGCGCAGCTAACCTTTCTCGAACAGCATTGGCAGACGCCGATCCCGCCTCAAGGCAAGCCGCCCGCCCGCTTTTCACCGCTTGAGGCCTCTCTCGACCCGGAGAGCTGTGCTGTCTGTCATCGCCTTCAATACGACGACTGGAAGGGCAGCCTGCACAGCAAGAGCATGGGGCCCGGGGTGCTGGGCCAGACATTGGAGTTGATTCACGATGATCCCGCCACAGCGCAACTGTGTTACAGTTGCCATGCGCCCCTCGCTGAACAACAGGAAAAGATTCATAGGAAAAGGGGAACCCGGTCTCGATTCCAGAGGAACCCTGGCTTCCTGGCGCCGCAGCAGGCGAAGGGTCTGACCTGTGCCGCGTGTCACGTGCGAAAGCACGAGCGCTATGGACCGCCCAAACGAGATGGCTCGCTCGAGAATTCGCCCTCGGCGTCCCCAGTCCCTCACGGCGGCGCGATCCGTACCCCTGCCTTCGAACGGGCTGAGTTCTGTAAAGCCTGTCACCAGTTCGAGCCCGATGGCTACGCCCTGAACGGCAAGCTGCTGGAGAACACCTACAACGAGTGGAAAGAGGGGCCGTACGGGCGACAGGGGAGGGCCTGCCAGAGCTGCCATATGCCCGATCGGCGCCACCTGTGGCGTGGGATCCACGATCCGGAGATGGTCAGGGCTGGGGTGACGGTTCGCCTGACGCTGGATAAGGAACGGTACCAGGTGGGAGACCAAGTCGAGGCCGTGATCACCATGACCAACAGTGCAGTGGGTCACTACTTCCCAACCTATGTGACACCAAAGGTGCTGGTGCGGTTCGAGTTGATAGACGGGAAGGGAAGGTCGCTCAAAGACAGCGTGCAAGAAGAGCGACTCGGGCGAGAGGTGACGCTGGACCTTTCGCAAGAGCTGTTCGACACCAGGATCCCGCCTGGCGAAAGCCGTACCGTTCGGTATGTCAGGCCGATCAGCCAGCCGGGACTCACACTGAAAGCCGCTGTGGCTGTCGCTCCGGACGACTTTTACGTCAAGTTCTTCGAGGCGATCGTTCCGAAGGCGAAGACGAAGAAAGCGAGGGCCTTGCTCCGCGAGGCCCTGGGTGCCGTGCGGAAATCGTCCTTCATGCTCTTCGAAAAGGAAATCGTCCTGTCGTAGACAACAGCCGTCTACGAGCCAGCGCAAGCGCCGGCGCTAGTACCAAAGTCCAGGGAAACAGGAGCAGCCCGGTCATCACCCACCAGTAGATATGCATCACGTTCTCCTCAACGCGGTTCAGGGGATCCTACCCATTAGGACATCATCGATCCTTTTCCTATTGAAAGTTCCATGAGGATGCTTTATTCGTGTGCAATCGTTGCCCCAAGTTGGTTACCCTTTTTCGCAACGCCGCTTTCACCCTATTAGATGCAAGAACGGGTCGATCGGATTCTCGGATTCGATACCCAGGACGTGGTGCCGGGCAAGATAAGCTGGCAGTACGAGGGATGACCCGGCGTCGGTTCCTCCAATGGGCTATGGGGTTTGCGCTATTCCCACGTCTTGATCGGGCCTGGGCCGCAGGGTGTCGAAGCGACGATCGGCTGGCCGTCGTTCCGGCCGGCCCTTTCTGGATGGGGAGCGATGCCAAGGAGCGGGCCTATGCCTATCGGATCGGCGGGGAGGCAGCGCGGCGCGATCGATGGTTCGACGCTGAACTGCGTCGCCAGCGCTTGACGCTCGGGACGTACGCGATCGACCGCTACCTCGTCACCAGCGAGGACTATCAGCGGTTCATCCAGCAGACCGGGCACAGGGCTCCCTTTATCAGCGAGGAGGAATACCAGCGCCAGGGCTATCTCGTCCATCCCTATGAGAAGGTGAAGGCCTACCTCTGGCACAATCGGCGGCATCCCGACGGGCGGGGGAAGCATCCGGTTGTCCTGATCAGCCTCGCCGATGCCCTCGCGTATGCCCGGTGGCTGGGCGAGCAGGAAGGTCGGCGGTATCGTCTGCCGACCGAAGCCGAGTGGGAGAAGGCTGCCAGGGGCACGGACGGCCGCTACTTTCCCTGGGGGAATCGGTGGCGGCCGGAGTATGCCAATGCCGAGTATCGAGTGGGCGGCACCACCGAGGTCGGGAGCTACCCGCAAGGGGCGAGTCCCTACGGCTGCTTCGACATGGCCGGCAATGTCTTCGAGTGGACCAGTTCCGAATTCGCCGACGGCAAAGCGGTAATGAAGGGGGGCGGCTCCTGGGATGATCAGCCGGGGATCTGCAGGGCCGCGGCCCGCCACGGCCGCGTGAAGAAGGCTCGGCACATCTTGCTTGGCTTTCGGTGTGTCTGTGAGATGGACGCTGCGAGCATCCGGTGATGAGAGGCGACTCTTCTCACATCCGACCGCAATGGCCATCTGGTGTGCGTGGAACGGCTTCTATCCGGAGACTCGCCTCTGGCGCGCTTCGAGGTGATCGTGCGGCCAGATTTGCCTTGACTTCACTCGATTTTTGGCTAGAGTGGGCGTCAGCCTTAAGGCCCTGAATGGTCTGACCCCAACGCGCACCGAGGTTCGAATGTTCGCGTCGCCTGGCCCGATCGCCCTGCAGATCGGCCCGCTTTCCATCCGCTGGTACGGGCTCCTCATCGCCACCGCCGTCCTGTTGGGGACCTCCCTGGCCCACCGTGAGGCGATCCAACGTCGGGAAGACCCTGATCAGCTCCTCAACGTCATCGTTCTGGGCGTGATGGCGGCCCTGGTAGGGGCCCGTCTGTACTATGTCCTGTTCAACTGGGGCTACTATGCTCCGAGGCCGTCTAGGATCCTGGCGGTCTGGGAGGGCGGTCTGGCGATACACGGCGGCATCCTGGGAGGAGCGTTGGCCACGGTCATCTATACCCTCCGGAAGAAGCTCCCGACCTTGACCTATATGGACATCATGGCCCCGTCTCTTGTGCTGGGGCAGGCGATCGGCCGGTGGGGAAACTTCTTCAATCAGGAGGCCTTCGGGACCCCGACAGATCTGCCGTGGAAACTCTACATCGAGCCGTATCACCGGCCTCCCCAACTGGCGGCGTTCGAATTCTTTCATCCTACGTTCCTGTACGAATCAATATGGGATCTGGCGGTCTTCGGCATCCTCTATTTCCTGCTCCGCCGCCGCCTGGAACAGGTCCCAGGCGCCCTCGTGCTCTGCTATCTTGGGCTCTACTCCCTCGGTCGATTCTTCGTCGAGGGGCTCCGGATTGATAGCCTGATGCTGGGGCCGCTCCGGGCCGCCCAAGTCGTCAGTCTTGCCCTTATGGCGGCGTCGCTCTTCGGGCTTCTCTGGTTGCTCTTCATTCGGAGGCGGCCCGAGAGCCGGTAGGTGCCGATCGATGGAGCGGATCGGAGTCGTCGGAGCCGGGGCCTGGGGGACGACCCTCGCCAAGCTCCTGGTCGAGAAGGGACACTCGGTCACCCTCTGGGTGTGGGAGCCTGAGCTCGCCGTCACTATGGCGAGGGAGCGGGAGAACGGCATCTATCTGCCGGGGGTCGAACTGCCCGAGACCCTCGAGATTACGACCTCCTTTGCACACGTCGGCCGCGGCCGATCGGCCATTCTCTTAGTGACGCCTTCCCATGTCCTTCGTTCGGTTTTCTCGGAGATCCGTCCATACCTCGAAACCTCTGCCCTCCTGATCAGCGCCACAAAGGGCCTGGAACACGGCACGTGCATGACCATGTCCCAAGTGATCCGACAGGGTGCCCCCGACGTGACGTCCCTCGCCGTGCTGTCGGGTCCCAGCTTCGCGAAGGAGGTCAGTCGTGGGCTCCCGGCGGCTCTGGTCGCGGCCTCAGACGACGAGGCGACCGCGAAACGGGTCCAGAGCCTGCTGAGCAGTCCGGCCTTTCGCGTGTATGCGGGATCGGACCCCTTGGGTGTGGAGTTGGGCGGGTCAATAAAGAACGTGATCGCCATCGCTGCGGGCGTCGTGGACGGGCTTGGGCTGGGGCATAGTGCGCTCGCCGCACTGATCACCAGAGGTTTGCGTGAAATGGCACGGCTGGGGGTGGCGATGGGCGCGCGTGCCGATACATTCGCGGGACTCGCGGGCCTTGGAGACCTGGTGTTGACATGTACCGGGGATCTGTCGAGAAACCGGCAACTGGGGCTGGCGCTTGGCAAAGGCGCCTCTCTGGCCGACCTGTTGCGGCGCAGCCCGACCGTGAAGGAGGGGGTCAACGCGGCGAGGGCCGCGGTCACCCTTGCGGAACGCTTCTCCGTGGAGATGCCGATCTGTCGCGAGATCTGCGCGATCCTCTTTGAGAGTAAATCTCCGCAGGAGGCGGTGGCCGACCTGATGGGTCGGGCGCTCAAATCTGAGGAGATGTAGGGCGGAAAGGGTGAGAGACATTGAAAGGAGGGAAGGGCTATGGCGATGGCGATCGTGTTGATCTCGGCCGAACCGGGGAAGGATCGGAAGGTGGCCAATGCGGTGAAGAAGCTGAAGGGCGTGGAAAGGGCGTTCCTGGTCAGCGGTTTGTATGACGTGGTGGTGACGGCGAGGGCGCGGACGGCCGAGGAGATCCTGGCCCTCGTCTACGACAAGATTCGGCCGATCCCAGGGGTGAAGAACAGTCAGACCATGTTTGCGCTGGAGTTGTGATCACTGCTGTCCAACTTCGCCGAATCACTAGGGGGCCTCCTGTGTTGTCACGGGGTTGTGGACGGGGTTGGACGGGTCGCATGGTCAGGTCTCCCAGGCTGCTGTCCAAGGTAGGCGACCGCCGTCAGGACGAGTTGCTCCGATCCCTCGATCGCCGGCGGCCCCGTGAAGGGCGCATTCAGCCAGGCCCAGAGGTCCCGGTGGGGGAAGAGCTGGAACCGGAGCAGGGCCACCAGGGTGGAGAGCGACCAGCCGAAGGTCGAGCGGAGCTGCAGGTACGTGAGGACCAGCCGGGCGATCAGGGCCGTCCAGATCTGGGTGTGGAGGGCGGTGGCACTGGTCCCCACCACGGTGGCGCCCGCGTGGGCCGTCAGCCGGGTCACGAAGCAGACCCCCTGCCGGGTGAGGGCCGCGAACCAGGCGTCGTCCACGTCGCCCCGGTCGATGACCAGGATCGTGCCCGGGGCGAAGGGCAGGGATCGTCGCCACGGGGAGATGCGTTCGCATGTCGTGGGCCGTCACGTTGTTGCTCCTCGGGTTCGAGATGTAGAGGAGATGGCCGTCGGGGCTCATCAGAGCGAGGAAGGCCTGCGCGTCAAGGCAAGGAGGGACCGGAGGCGCTGAGCCGAAGAAATGCGGTCATTCGTTACTCAAAAGAGGAAGGTCCGTGAGGTGCGCTCCCGTGAGATGCACCGCTAACGGGAGGAACTGGAAAGGCGCTAAGGAAGGCCGAATACGAGAGGGCCACAGCGGCCAAGAATCCGCCCGTGATCAGAAGTTCGATCCGTCCAAGGGGAAGCCCAGTCTGGTGCCAAAGGGATGGCACCACTAGAATGTATCGCTCGATCCACATCCCAACAAGAATCAAGAGGGCAATGGGGAGAATGGTCCGCGGGCTCTCCTTCACCCGACGGCTGAGGAGAAGCAGGAACGGAATGATAAGGCTCACGAGGAGGACGGTCCAGGCAAGGAGCGCCCACGGCATCTCGTAGCCCCTGAGGATGAGGTACCCTGTCTCCTCCGGCAGGTTGCCGTACCAGATCACCACAAACTGGGACCAGAAGAAGTACCCGGTCAACATGCAGAACACAAATAGGATTATGCCGAGATCGCGGAACTGTTTCTTGCCGATCTGTTCTTCTAGCCCCAGCCGCCTTCGGGCCAGAACCGCAAGGATGGCGATCGCGGCCAGTCCGATGTAAAAGCTGCTCACGAAGAAGTAGGCCCCAAAGAGGGTACTGTACCAGCGGGGATCGAGGGCCATCACCAGGTCGAATCCGATGAGCGAAAAGACGATAGCATAAGTGAATAGGAAAATCGGCGATAGGATGGCGAGAACTCGCCGGCTTCGCCGCTGCTCCTCCAGCCCGCGCCGGCCTCGGGAAAACAGGGCCAAGATCCTTGGCATAGAACCGCCCCTATGCGTAACCGACCTCTCGAGATCTAAACGCACTGAGTAGTACAGAGACGCCAAGCCGAGACCATAGAGGATCGACAGGCCAATGCCATCCCGGGCGAAGAGAAACGAGGTGTTGAGCCAGGCCTGCTTTTCCGGGATCGGCTGATTGACCCAGGGGAAAAGGACCTGCCGTCCGGCTAGAAGGAGGAAGAACAGTACGAAGGACACCGGCAGGAAGGCGCCCAGCCCCTGCGCAAGGTGCTTGACCGCCCCCCCCCATCTAGCACGGACTACATCATAGATTGCCGCGAAAACGAGGCCGCCCTGAGCCATCCCTGACCAGAAGAGAAAGTTGACGAGGTAGATCTGCCAGGCCCGGAGGCGGTTCGGTCCTGTCGCTTCAAGAAGGAACGTAAGAACGCCGGCTCCGAGAAGCACCCACAGCAATATTAGTATGCTGCTGGGCAGGAGTCGCGAGGTCACGGGAAGTTCGCCCCGTCTCTCCTGATAGCTCATCTCTCTATCCACTGTGGTCCCTTCCTCGATGGGCTCTGTCACGCTACCTTCATCTTGCCCCCGCTTCCCGCTGTAGACTCCTGAGGTAGTTGACGACGTCCCACCGATCTCGAGGTGACAGGCCCTCTGCCTGTGGGGGCATGGTTGTTCCGCCCTGTCCGATCACCGTGTAGACGTATCCGTCGGTCTGCTCCTGAGCGGACTCTTCTGTGAGATTGTCTGGTGGGGTTTTCAGCTTCTTAGCGATGGGACCTTTTCCCGTGGCGTCAGGCCCATGGCACGGGATGCAGTAAATCTGAAAGAGCTGCTTGCCATGCTCAACGGACGCCAGCGTGGCTTGCTCGGGGTTCCGGAGCTTTTCGCTTGCCTCAAGCAGGTCCATCCGCCGCTCCTTCCCCTGGACCGGCACGGAGTTGGGTGGAGGCAGGAGGGGGTGTTCTTGGGGTTTGATGGAAGGTTGATGGGCCATGTCCGAGGTCGCGGGGAGGTGGGGAAGCAGGTAGGCTAGGGCAACGACCACCCCCAGCAGGATCACAAAGACCCCAAAAATGAAGCGACCAGCTCTCCTCAAGCGAGGCCTCTTCTCTTCAAGCGAAACCTCGGAGACTTCATCCGCTCGACAGGAGTGGAGGATCCTCTGCGCGGCATCGATCTGATCCTCCTGGCATCGAACCCAAAGGCCGAACCGATCCTCGGAGAAGCGGGGATCATAGCCAGGCTGCGGCTTGAGGCGGGGGAGGCGGATGTTGAGGAGCATGCCAAGAATGGCCGCCAGTGCCCCGAAGAGGATCGTCAGCTCGAAGACGATGATGAGAAAGGGAGGGATGGAGACGATCGGCTTGCCGCCGGTGATGAGTGGGTAGTAGAGGGAGGTGGCAATGGTGAGGACGAAGCCGGTAGCAGCTCCAAGGATCGCACCGATAAGGGTGAAGTAGCGCACCGGGCTTGGGCCCCTAGCCAACGCCTCCTCTACCTCGTGGCGGGGCATGGGCGAGAACACCCCGGCATCCCGGTAGCCTGCATTTCGCAGTTGGTGAACCGCCCGCAAGAGAGCATCCAGGTGGGTGAAAATCCCCACGAGCTTCCTGCTGTCGCTGCTCACCGGTCCACTCTTCCCATCAGGGGTGGCTCGATTAGCTCCTTGACCTCCGTGATGGAGACTACTGGCAAAAATTTCGCGAACAGGAGGAACCAGAGAAAGAACCAAGCAAAGGTCCCGGCGACGACGCTCAGCTCCACCCACGATGGCCTGTAGAGACCCCAGGCGAAGGGGATGTACTCGAGGGCCAGGGAGGCGATGATGATCACGAAGCGCTCGGACCACATCCCGACGTTGATCACGATGGAGAGCCCGAAGAGCCAGGGAACGCTCATCCGGATCTTCTTGATGATGAAGAGGAGGGGGACCACCGAGTTGGCGACCACCATGATCCAGAAGAGGAGGGCATAATCTCCCACGACCCGGTACCGAAAGGTCGCCTGTTCGAAGATGTTGCCACTATACCACGCAATAGAGAACTCCGTCCCGTACGAGTAGCCCATGATCAGCCCAGTCAGAATGATGAGCTTAGCGAGATTCTCGAGGTGGGCCGGGGTGATATAGGATTCAAGGCGAAAGATCCTCCGCAGTGGGATGAGGATAGTCAAGACCATGGCCAGGCCAGAATGGATCGCGCCGGAGACGAAGTAGGGGGCAAGGATCGTGCTGTGCCAGCCCGGGACGATGGCCAGAGCGAAGTCCCAGGAGACGATGCTGTGGACCGAGATGACTAGGGGGGTGGCAAGCGCGGCGAGGAAGAGATACGCGCTCGAGTAGTGGTGCCACTCCTGGTCCGTCCCCGCCCACCCTAGCGCCAAGAAGGTGTAGAACCTTCGCCGCCACCCTACCGCCTTGTCTCGGACGACGGCCACGTCGGGCACGAGACCCATGAAGAAGAAGGCCACGCTCACGATGAAGTAGGTGGCCACGGCGAAGATATCCAAGACGAGGGGGGATCGGAAGTTGATCCAGAGATGGCCCTGCTGCTGGTAAGGGAGAAGCCAGTAAAAGCGCCACGGCCTTCCCATGTGGATGATCGGGTAGAGGGCCGCCGTCATTATGGCGAAGACGGTCATGGCCTCGGCGGTGCGGTAGATCGGATTGCGCCAGCCGCAACGGAAGAGGAAGAGGATGGCGGAGATCAGGGTGCCCGAGTGGGCGATCCCGATCCAGAAGACGAAGGATACGATGTAGACCCCCCAGCCCACGGGGTTGTTGAGTCCCGTCACCCCCAATCCGGTTCTGAGCTGATATGTCCAGGCGTAGATCCCCCAGGCGAGGACGAGGAGGTCCAGGGCGAGGATGGCATAATACACCTTTCCGGGGGGTTCCATCGTCTTCAGGAGGTCGCGATTGACCTGGCCGTATGAGAGCTGGATCATACCCCCATCGGCCCCATGCCTACTCAAGCGCCTGCCTGATCTTTTTCAGATAGGTGATCGCGGGCTGTGTATTCAACTGCTCGAGGACCTGGTAACGTCGGGGGTCCTGGGAGAGCCTTGATACTTCGCTGCGTGGGTCCTTGAGGTCGCCGAAGACGATGGCCCGGGCCGGGCAGGCTTGGGCGCAGGCGGGTGTGACCTCGCCGTCACGCACCGCCCGCCCTTCGTCCTTCGCCCGATCTTTCACCTCCCGGATCCGTTGGACGCAGAATGTGCACTTCTCCATGATCCCCATGGTTCGCACCGACACATCCGGGTTGAGTTGCATGTGCAGGGGATCGGGCCACTCGTAGCTGAACCAATTGAATCGCCTCACCTTATAGGGACAGTTGTTGGCGCAGTACCGGACCCCCACGCACCGGTTGTAAACCTGGGCGTTCAGCCCCTCCTTGGTGTGATACGTAGCAGAGACGGGGCAAACCGATTCGCAGGGCGCGGCGTCGCAGTGCTGGCAGAGCATGGGGAGGAACCGGATATCGGGGCGGTTGAGTTGTTGGGTCTCCACGTAACGCTCGATGCGTATCCACGACATGATCCGACCTTCGGCGACCCGCTCCTTCCCGACAACAGGGATGTTATTTTCCGCGTAGCAGGCCGCGACACAGGCGTTACAGCCGACGCAGGCGTTGAGGTCGATGGCCATGCCCCAGCGGTGCTCCGGATGGTCGTGCGGTGGGTAGATCTGTTTGGGTCTGTGGGCTTCGCGACCTGCCCCCTCGCCGACTTTGGCCAGCTCCATCATTTCTGCCAAGGAGATGGCTTGGGCGATCCCCCGTCCGAACTGTTGAGAGCTCCCCGCGGGGATGACCAAGGGGTGTCGCCTTCCGGTCTTCCGGAGCGTGACTTTGGCGGCGGCCCATGCAAGGCCCCCCGACACCTCTTCAGGATCCGGGGAGAGGAGCACCAGGGGATTGGCGCCTCGACCCTCGGCATACCGTCCGTAGGCCCAATGCCCTTGGCCGATGGGAATGGCCACAGCGTCAAGGTGGAGTCCGTCGTGCAGGTGCGCCGGCAGCTCAAGGGCCCCGTGAGGCGATGTCACCGCGATGACATCGCCCTCACCGATCCCCATCCGCTTGGCCGCCTCGGGATGGATCTCCAACCAGGAGTCCCAGACGATCTCTGTGACGGGGTCAGGTAGCTCCTGGAGCCACGGTCGATTCGCCCCCCGTCCATCGTAATGGACCAGAGAAGGGAATGGAAGGAGATGGAAGGCCCCGGCCGCCGCCCCCCCGTCCAGCTCCGGGGGCTCAAATGCCATCTCAAATGTCTCTGGAGAGAGACGCACAGGTGTGGCCCGGGCCTCCTCCCAGATGCCTCCAGATCGAAGCGCCTCTTCCCAGAAGGCCTCGAACTCTTTCATTGGGGCCAACCGGCGGTGCAGTTCTTGCCACCGATCTCGCACGTACTCATAAAAGGTCGGCCATGGGAACTCCTTGGCCATTCGGTCGTCCACCTGTTTAGCCACGGAGAGGAGGAGATCGCCGACCGCCCTGGTTTTGAACACAGGCTGCATGGACGGCTGCATGAGGCCGTGGACGCCATCCCAGGGGGAGTAGTCTCCCCAACTCTCCAGCGGCGTATGGTCCGGCAAGACGAGGTTGGCTTCGGCCGTCGTCTCGTCCATGAAGGGAGCGAAGCTCACCACCCAGGGGATCTTCTTTAGCGCCGCACGAAATCCCGCCGCCTCAGGCAGGGTGAAGAGGGGATTGACCCCACCGTACAGGAGGAGCGCCTGTACCTCGCCTTTGTCCATGGCCTTGACGAGGCTGAGCATGTCGCGGTATGTGGCGAGCTTAGCCAGATTGGCGTTGGGGCCGAAGCGGACGGTCCTTCCCACGTTGCCGGTCACATAGTTTAAGAGGTTGATGGCGACGAGGGTGGCCGTGGCGTTGCGGGAAGTGGCGGCGACACCACCCCCGATGGCGAGACCCGGCCTCGCCCTGGCGAACACCCGGGCCAGCAGAAAGATTTTCGCCGCCGGAACCTCGGTCACAACAGCTACCGCCTCCGGGTCGTACGCCTTGACCAACGCCTTGAGCTGCCGTACATCCTTTTGGGGAATAATAGACGATGCGAGCCTCTCTTTCAGGATCACGTGGATCAACCCCATGACGAGATAGAGTTCGGTCCCCGGCTTGATACGAACCCACTCGTCGGCGTTCGCGGCCGTCAGAGACAGTCGCGGCCCGACATAAACAGACGTTCCCACCCTGCCGTCCCGGTAGGAGCGCATAGTGGCGAACGCTTTGGTGTACGCCACCGGGGAGATCCAGGTCTCGAGGAAGTCGGCCCCGAAGGAGAGGAGCAGCTCGGCCGCCTCGATATCGTAGCTAGGGATGACGTCGAGGCCAAAGGCGATCCGGTTGGCCGCCCTCAGAGGCTCGTAGGCGAAAGCCTCGTAGGTGAGGTGGCGTTTTGACCCCAGGGCGGCCAGCCAAGTCCCGATCAGGTGGTCGAGGCTGCCACCCAGGAGGGGGCTCACACAGGCGATCCCTTCGGCCTTTCCTTGCCTGCGGAGATCAACGAGCCGTTCCACCAGGAGCCCTTCGGCCTCCTCCCAGGAAATGGATTGGAATTGGCCGGAGTCGCCTCGGAGCAACGGCTGCCGAACCCGATCGGGGTTGTAGAGCCCCTGAAGGGAGGCCTGGCCACGAGCGCAAAGGCGACCTCGATTGACGGGGTGCGACGGGTTCCCCTCAACCTTGACGGCCCGCCCTTCCCGAGTCCGGACGAGCATCCCGCATCCTGCCGGGCACTCCCGACAGACGGTGGCATACCAGGTGGCAACGCCGGGGATGAGTTCCTCTGGCGGGATCAAGTAGGGGATCAGCTTCTCTGGAGGCTCGGCGCCGCAGCTCACAAGAGCTGTGGCGGCCCCGCCGACTCCCAAGACCTTCAAAAAACCCCTGCGATTGATCTGTTGGCTCATGAGCAACCTGTTGTCACTGATGACACGTCAAGCAATCAATGCTCGCCTTTTTCTCCATGTGGCATGCAACGCATCGATCCATGTCCAGAACCACCGCTTTTTGCACGCGGTCCATCGTCTCCACGGCGCCGTGGCAGGTCTTGCAGGCAATCCCCTTGAGGACGTGGCGTTTGTGGGAGAAGTGGACGAAGTCGGGTTGGCCATAGATTTTGATCCAGGGGATTGGTTCCTGTCGGTCCCAGTACTCTCGAATCTTTTTGCTCTCTGCTTTGTCCGCCTTCATGATGGCATGGCACCCCATGCATCGGTCCACCGAGGGGATCCCAGCGATCGCAGAGCGCCCCGCGTGGACATGGCAGTACAGACACGGGATCTCGTACTCGCCCGCGTGGACCTTGTGACTGAAGCCGAGAGGTTGGATCGGGACGCTCTCGCGCGAACGGGTGGCGATGAGGGTAACGATTGCCAGAGTCGCGATGAGGGATGCGACAACAGCACCACGCCGCGCCACTCGATGTCCTCCGCCTCGCGGTTTCTCATGCTACTTATGGGCGTTCAGCGTTGAGCTGGTGTATCCTTTGTCGTCCGTCCCGCTCGACCAGGCTAACCTCAACGATCGTGGGACGGGCGGCTATCTTCCGGCGAGCTCCTTCAGGATGTAGGCGAGGACGTCCTCGACATCGCTGGGCTGCAACTTCTTTTTGAAGCTTGGCATAGGGGCTTTCCCTTCGATGATCGTCTCCCGCAACTGGCCATTTGTAAATTTCGCCATCCTGGCCTTGTCTGTGTAGTCCATCGGCTTAGGGTCCAAGTCCCGTGCCTTGGGACCATCCCCCCGTCCAGTCGGCCCATGGCACCTGACACACAACAGCTTGTAGATCTTTTCCCCTTTGGCCAAATCCTCGCCGGAGGCCCGAAGGACTCCCGGGCCAATCGTGCCGACCAGCAAGACCAGAAAAGTTAGGAGAGGTAAGAACCGCCGACTCGATTGCCTCACAGTGACGACCTCCTTATCTTGATTTTCACTCCAACTTGTCTGTCCGGACCGGACCCACATCTTTCTCCCTAAGGGGACGCGCCTATTCTCCGATGCCTGCCCCGCCAATGCAATGGTTATTCGGCCGCGCGGGCCAGAAACATAGAGGGCTGCGGTGGGGATGAGGAGAAGGAGGCTGGCCAGGGTTAGGCCAGCCTCTTCGCAAGGAGGTCTCTCTGCTGTGGGCATAGCCCTTGATGGTTCGGGCCCGGTTGAGATCGTGGCAAAGCCTTTCGGGCGGGCGAAGGTGACCGGGATGGCCCCATTATAGCCCTAGAGGCAGACAACATGAAATTTGGGCATGCGATCGGGGGGGTGTCTGCGGTGACTGGACCCTTCATCTCACCGTTTCTGGAGATCCAGACGGCCGTCCGCCACCGCCCCATGACAATCGGTCCCCCGATAGCTGCCGATGATCCGGTCGGTTGCGTACTTGGCGATCCCCTCAAGAGTGGCAAGGCACTCCCGGTCGCCGCCCCGCATCGAGAAGGAGAGCGTGCGGCCGTCCGGAGCGACGATCCCGCTGAAGGTGCCGGAGCCCCCGGTCCGGAGCCGCCATGTACCGCCATGGGCACTCTCATCTTGCATGAGGAGGATGAGAGCGATCTCCCCCTCCCCCCGGCTGTCCCGATACCGGCCAATCCATTCACTGCGCGTGGGCGCCTCGCCGGGCGACCGAATTCCGTGGCTCGGCTGAGAGGGAGCGCGCGCCGAGGCTCCGGCCTCCGCCGGAGCCTCACTACGCGGCTGAGCTGGACCCTCCTTTGCGCGAGGCAGGCCAATGACGGGGACTAAGGGATCCAGTGATCCACCGGGCAGGGCTGTGCAGCTTAGCAGGCTTGCCCCGACGACTCCATGGAGGGCGGCCCGGAGAACAACCCTCCATGGGCCTCCTCCAGCGCCCTCGATAATCCCCACTCCCTTCAGGCCACCATGCCCCGAACGCTTAGAAGACGACGCGGAAGCCGGCATAGACCGCGTCCTCCACCGTCGTCTTGAGTTGATCGATCGGCTGTACGTCCGGGTTGGCGCTGGTACCTGGCTTCAGATCTTTTTCGCCATGACGATATTCTGCGATGAGTTTGAAGTTCTCGTAGAGGAAGTACTGAGCCCCTATCACCACATCCCAGAGGCTCGGCTTGACAGGACCGATCGTTCCGCTCGCCCCGTTGATCGTCACGGTCGAGTCATTGAACGAGTCGCCATCGATCCAGTCGTACCGTCCATAGAGGATCAGCTTGTCGAGCGGCTTGACTTCCGCCTGCACGAAGCCTCCCCACCAGCTCGCCTTCTTGCCGAAGCCGGTGGCGTTGCTGTCCTCGCCAAAGAGGATCTGCGTGGATATGTTGAGGTAGAGCGGCGTATTCAGCGTGACACTGATGTCAGGCCCCGCCCGCCACAGCCGCTCTTTGTAGCTGGCCCCGTTCTCCGGATTGGTCGTCAGGCTATCCAGGGTGTTGCCGCTGTAGTAGCCGAACCCCCCGACCGTCCAGGTCGTGTTTGCGATCGTGTAGGTGAACGCCAGGCGACCAAAGACGTCTTTCGTCTTGTTGTTGTCGGCGTTGATGTTGTTCCCGTTTGCGACCCCGACGAAATAATCCATATAGAGGTCGGGGATCTTGTGCAGCGAGGGCGTCACCCGCCCGAAGACCTGGACGCCGACCTGGTTGTTGCTCAGACGGAACTGATTGTGTTCTAGTCCTTCCTCATCGACCCCAGGGACGCTGACGAAGTCATCGATCCCCCTCCGCGACACGACATCCAGGGCGGTCGCCTCGTAGACCAAGTAGGGGAAAAACGACAGGCGCCGATGCCCTGAGGAGAAGGCTAGCGGCAGCTCGATGATGCCGGCCTTCAGGTTCAGGAGGTCCGGGAGCAGGATGTCGTTGAAACTGATGAAGGCGAGCTCCGGGACCTCCGGCCCCTCCAACTTGAATTTGGCTCCGTGCCTTCTCGTTTCGGGGTCGAAGTACTGGCGGATCTCCGTCTCGCCCAATGCAGCATCGAGGAAAAAGGAGAGGTGGCTCCCGAGCGACGCCCCGGCGAGGAACTCGAACTCAATCAAGTTGAAGCTGCTCTGACTCCTCTTGAAGTCGGAAGCCGTGTTGTCATTCTTGCTCCCATCCCCGAGGGTGTTGTCGATCTCCGTGAAGTTGTACCCGGCCTCCAAGCTAAACGAGAGGGGGACGATCCCGGGCAGCTCCAGGAATTCCCCGATCTTCACGGGCGGAACCTTCGGGACCACGTCCCCACCTTCGAAGCGCCGGTATCCCGATAGGCGAAACTCCTCTCCCGTAGCATTTAGCGCTGGGAAGGCGCTGTGGCAGGCGCCGCACTTATATCCGTAAAGTCGTGCAAACGCAGGGATGGCCTGGGCTTCTATCGGAACGATGAGTCCCAGGGCCACCGCGATGATCCCCACCGCACCGAATACTGTTGCGCGCTTCATGACACACCTCCTGTTCAGATTCGTCTGCAAATGAACCCCCTGCTTCCCCTCCTCTTTGTACATTCCTCCCCTCATGGATCGAGCATTCAGTCGTTCCTCCCTCCTTTCAGTAAATTTGCTATCCGGGGGCTTTCGATCGCTCGGACCAGCTCCCCCGAGTGAACGTCCTTCAAGAGATATCGGCACGCCCCGGCTCGATAGACCTCCACCCGTTCCGCCTCATTCTCATAAGAGGTCAGCACCACGATCCTGGCCTCGGGGGCGATGGCGGCGACCTTGCGGCAGGTCTCCAACCCCTTCTCGGCCCTTACCCCGAGACCCAGGAGGATCACGTCCGGCCGCCCACGTTGAACCATTGCCATAGCCTCCTCGCCAGGAGCGACCGTACCCACCATCTCAATACCTGGCTCACATCCCAACCGGGCTGCCATCTCCCGCCGGACCTTGTCGTGTTCCTCGACGATCAACACCCGAACCCGCGCCATCTCCCGACACCACCCCCACGAGCGAGCCGCACGCCAGACGCCACCAGAATGAATGATAGAAGATAGAAAGAAATTCTGCCTTGCACCAGTATCCTTTATCCTTATTTTCACTGACGCATGTCACAAAAGACAGGGCCAGAAAGCCCTTACCGACTAGGCCATTTGGCCCTAAAGACCTATCTATTGAACCTTGCATAAGTAATGCAGCCGCAAATGTCCTCGTTCCGCTCATGGTGAGCCTGTCGAACCATGCGCGGATCAGCCTTCGACAAGCTCAGGCTGAACGGATGGTTGTACAGTTCCTTTTCCATTACTTATGCAAGGGTCAATAGTTTACCACCTTGATCACGCTCTCGGCCAGTACATGATCACACAGACGCCCGCCAGCGTCATCAATCCACCCAGGAGGTCAAACCTATCTGGGGGTATCTTGTCAACCTGCCACCCACACAGAAGAGAAAGAACGACGAAAATGCCACCATAGGCTGCATACACGCGCCCAAAATTGGCAGGTTGCAGCGTCGGGATAATGCCATACAGAATCAGCACCACCGCTCCCAGGACAGCAAACCAGATCCTCTTCCCTTCTCGCAACCAGAGCCAGACCAGGTACCCTCCGCCTATTTCGCACAACCCCGCCAATACAAAATAGAACAGCGACGTGGCGATTGTCATGCCCATTGCCCCTCATTTATTCTTTCGTTGAAGATGTTCCAGTTCGCGCATCACGCTTTCGGTCACAGAGTGCGCGATGCAGTTCAAAGGACGATCCGATCTCGCTTGCCGCATTCAGGAGGCGCAGCGGGAAGGGCGGGCCCTGGCCCGCCGTCCCACCCGCTTTCCCAGCGCCTCCGCCGCGTATTGGTGCGCGTTCCCCATCAGCAATTCTCCCTCTGGTCTCAGGTTGGCCTTGAAGGCTCCGCTAAAACGCTCCCCAGTCTTGTTTGCCGGGAAGATAGTAGCTTGGGCAAATGAAGCGAAAGATCCGGGCGATGTTCCGAGCGCGCTCGGCCTGCTCTTGGCCTTGTGCTCGCATCTCGGCCAGGTGTGTATCGAAGATCTCGGCAAAATATTCCTCTGCTGCCTTCCGTCTCTCTTCCTCGGTCTTGAATTCCTTCCGTATCGCCGTTAGTTCACCGACGTCTAGCCAGTAGCCCCCGCAGCCAGGACATTCGTCAGCTTCAACGCGCTGCTTCATGCTATAGAAATGCCGCATCATAATGATCGTGTCACATTTCGGACAGCGTCGCCTCTTTGAATGATCGACAATGATCTTCTCGTTCCTCTCAATATCCAGGAGGGCTTCCCCTGCAGACTCGTGTGGCTCGTCAACCTTCCTGAGCTCGAAGTTGTCAAACCAAATCCCCCCACACTGCCCTTTGCAGACATCGACAGTGATGTCTCCGGCCATCATCTGACTGAGCACATTTCCACAAGCTGGACACTTCATGCTCCCTGCTCCTTTCTTGCTGTCCACCGTCGCTGCCACGTGTACCCCCCTTTCGTCTTCCGGCGGGCCGGGTGTCGAAGGGTGTACGGCCTGATCCTCGTCAGGGCACTAGGATGAGCCAGGAGTGTCGTCGGGCGTGCGGTAACGTTCGTCGAGCGCATAATAGCCGTCAAGATCGATGATGTCATGGAACTGCTGAAAGGGCAGCAGGCGATCCATGGCTGCGCGTGTGGTGCCGGCGGTCTTGAGCAGTCCGAAGATCTCCTGCATGGCCTTGGCTGAGGCGTAGAGTGCGGTGAGCGGGCAGACGATAAGCTGGAATCCGAGCGATTCCAGTTCCTCTTTGGTGAGTAAAGGTGTCACCCCTCCCTCCAGCATATTGGCAACAAGTGGCGGGGGCAATTCGCGAGCAATCGTGGCGAGTTCCTCAACGCTCCGGGGCCCCTCCACGAAGAGCGCGTCGGCGCCCGCCTCTCTGTACCGACTGCATCGGCGGATGGCATCATCCAGACCGGTGACCTGCCGAGCATCGGTCCGCGCGACGATGAAAAAGTCCCGGTCGCGGCGCGCATCCACCGCGGCGCGAATCTTCTGGACGTGCTCTTCGATCGGGATGACCCTTTTGCCCTTCATGTGCCCGCAGCGCTTCGGCCAGATCTGATCCTCCAGGAAGATGCCGGCGGCGCCGGCTTCGATCAGCTCGTTCACCGTGCGAATCACATTGAGGGCATTTCCGTACCCCGTATCGGCGTCGATAATGATCGGGATGCTGACCGACGCGCAGACCCGCCTCGCCACGGCGACGACTTCGGTCTGAGTGAGGTAGCCGAAGTCCGGCAGCCCGAGGTGGCTGGCCGCTACGCTGTATCCTGAAATGAATGTCAGAGGGAATCCAGCCCGCTCCACGAGTTTTGCGCTCAGTGCGTCGTACACTCCGGGGAACAAGAGGGTCCGGTGCTTCTCCAGAAGGGCGTGAATGCGTGTGGTTGTTGTCATATCTGACATGTGCTCCGTGAGGGTTCCTGTCGCGCTGGCTATGTGGCCGAGCGGGCTCATTCTAGTGATAAAGAGGCGATGGGTCAACCACTACGGGACTCCCAAGAGCAAAGATAGGATTACCAATGCCCCGAGGTATCTGTCATTGCGAGAACCCAAAGGGTGCGTGGCAATCCCCGAGATTTCTCGCGGAGTTTACACTGGGCGAAGCGAAAGTGATCGGAATGATCCTTCGACTCGGCTCAGGGCAGGCCTTTCAGGTCAGATTGCTTCGTTTCACTCGCAATGACGATTCCTATTTCTGTTCTGGGGTGACTTTTGTGAAACGCTCGAGTTCCCCTGTCAGAACCTCGGGGTTCAGGAGGTTTGGGGGCCGCCGGCCGATCAGGCCGGCGACGCAGTTCTCAACCGCCATGTTGGACATCTTGAGTCGCGTCTCAATCGAGGCGCTGCCGATGTGGGGGGCGAGCACGACGTTCTTGAGCCGGGTGAGCCCTGGCGCGGGCCTGGGTTCCCGCTCATACACGTCAAGGCCGGCGCCGGTGATCCAGCCCTCCCTGAGAGCCCTGACAAGCGCCTTCTCATCGACGACTGGACCTCGCGACGAGTTCACCAGAACAGCGGTGGGCTTCATCAGTTTCAGCTCCGCTGTCGAGATGTAGTGAGTCGTCTCCGGGGAAA
>CAZCMC010000010.1:0-20596 GCA_964499665.1 uncultured bacterium
GTCCAGGCGGGATGTGGAGAGTTGAGTCTAAAGGTTTCAGCGCCATCTCCCATCGGCACTTTGATCCCCCGCTGACCACGGGTGCCGACGGGGGGTTTTCCTTTGACAAGACCCCTCTTCCCTCGTAAAGTTGGATGGTATCTACTTCAATCCCTATGGATTCAATCCATGTGGAAACGTAACGCCAACCGCGTTTCTAAGATGGCCTCTAAACCGCGCTCCTAACCAGTCATTGCGAGCGAAGCGAAGCAATCTCTCAGTTATTTCGATGCGTAGCGGCAGGGCCTGTCCTGAGCCAACTCGAAGGGCTTACCCTGCCTGCAAGGGGCGCAGCAAGCGGCGCCCCTACAAGTGACTTCGTCGGCGTCGCAATGACACGTGAACGAATTGAAGTGAGAACTGACGCGATTTTAGCCGATCTGAATCCCAAGCAGGAGGAGGCTGTCCTGCATACCGAAGGACCCCTCCTGGTCCTCGCCGGGGCAGGGTCAGGCAAGACTCGCGTGATCACCAGGCGGATCGCCTACCTGATCGGCCACTGCGGGGTTCCGCCCTGGAACATCTTGGCGGTGACGTTCACGAACAAGGCGGCCGACGAGATGAAGCGGCGTGTGGCGGACCTCTTGGGGCAGCAGGGGATTGGGCCTGCCGCTTCGACAGGCTCAGTGCGCAGCCTGAGCAGAACCGAAGGGGTCTGGGTTGGGACGTTTCACTCTACCTGCGTTCGAATCCTCCGAAAGCACGGCGGGGTCATGGGCCTCAGGAGCAGTTTCGTCATCTATGATGAGGGCGATCAGTTGAGTCTGATGCGGGACTGCCTTCGCGCCATTGGCCTATCCGAGCGCGCTCTGAACCCTCGCGCAGTCCTCTCCCGCATCAGCCGCGCGAAGAATGATCTGGTTTCCCCTGAGGAGTACGCCCTGGTCGCCAATGACCACATGGAAGAGCGGACCTCCAGGTTGTACCGAATGTATCAGGAGCGTCTGGAAGGGTTGCAGGCCCTCGACTTCGACGATCTGTTGGTCGGGACGGTGCGCCTCTTCGAGCGGCACCCCGAGGTGCTGGCCGCCTATCACGACCTCTGGCGTTACATCCTGGTCGATGAGTACCAGGACACGAATCACGTGCAGTACCGGCTGATTCATTTGCTGGCAAGCAAACACGGCAACCTCTGCGTGGTGGGCGATGACGACCAGTCGATCTATAAATGGCGGGGCGCCGACCTGAATAACATCTTGAACTTCGAGCGGGACCATCCCGGCTCCGCCGTCGCCCGGCTGGAACAGAACTACCGATCCACCCAGCGCATTCTCCAGGGCGCGGCGAGCGTGGTGGCCCACAACGCCGGCCGGAAGGGCAAGACCCTCTGGACAGAGAACGAAGTGGGTGGACCGATCGTCCTGTACCGATCGCTCGACGAGGCCGATGAGGCCGTGTTCGCGATCAAGACGATCCGGAGCCAGGTGGCCGAGGATGGGGCAGGGTATGACGATTATGCGATCTTCTACCGGACGAACGCCCAATCCCGAATCTTGGAGGATGCATTGCGGCAAGCCCTGATCCCGTACGCGATCGTGGGTGGCCTCCGCTTCTACGACCGGAAGGAGATCAAGGACCTTGTAGCCTATCTGAGGTGGGTCGTCAACCCCGCCGACATGGTCAGTTTCAAACGGATCGTGAATGCACCGGCGCGGGGGATCGGACCTGCGACGGTGGCGAAGCTTGAGTTCCTGGCGATCCAGGACAAGTGCACGATCTGGGAGGCGTGTCAGCGGGCCGTGCGGGAGAAGCTGCTCACGCCCAAGCTACGAGGCGCCATGGACGGATTGCTTCGACTCATCGAAGAGGCTCGGGCGAAATCCGGAGCAATCCCCCTGCCGGAGCTGATCGCGGAGCTGATGACTGCCTCCGGGTATGCCGAGGAGCTCCAGACCGAGGGCACGCCAGAGGCGCAGAGCCGCTTGGAGAACCTCAAAGAGCTGGTGACCGCCGCCCAGGAGTTCGTGGAACGCCACGAGGAGGGGCTTCAGGGGTTCCTCGATTCCGTCGCCCTGATCGCCGACATCGACGAATACGCTGAAGGGCGGGGCGCGGTGACGCTCATGACGCTCCACATGGCCAAGGGCCTGGAGTTCTCAACAGTCTTCATGGTTGGAATGGAGGAAGGGATCTTTCCTCACGCCTACGCGATGGCCGATGAGAGAGAGCTGGAGGAGGAGCGGCGATTGTGCTACGTCGGCATGACGAGGGCCAAGCGACGACTCTACCTCACATCGGCACGGCAGCGGCGCCTATACGGCAGTAAGAGCTTCAACCTTCCTTCCCGATTCCTCGAGGAGATCCCGCCCGAGGTGTTGGAGGTCCGGGACGGATGGAGAAGCTACGCGGGTGGGGCTTCGCACTTCGAGGAGGAGAACCTGCCCGCGAGTACGGGCGACCCGGCGGGTCGCCCCTACAGCGACGAAACGTTCGTGGATCGCCTCTATCCCGGAGCTCGTGTGCGACATCACGACTTCGGCGTCGGGGTGATCCGGGAACGGAGCGGCAGCGGGGACGACCTAAAGGTTGTCGTGAGGTTCAATGGTGTCGGCGAAAAGAAGCTTCTCGTGAAGTACGCGCAGCTAGAACGGGGATAGGGGCGTTCGGTGATGGATGGCGCAAGGTCTGACGCTTCGGGCGGGCACCGTGACAATCAGTGTTCGGCGGTTCCATCGACTCTAGACCGCGGGATCAGGGCTCTTGTCGTCTCGAGCGTGGGGCTGTTAGTGACCTTTGTCTTGCAGATCGCCGTTGTTGCGATCGGGCGAAGCGCGGCGCTGTTGGCTGACGCTGTCCACAATCTGGCCGATGTCTTCACCTCTGTCCCGCTTTGGATTGCCTTCGCCCTCTCCCGCCGTCAGGCGAATCGACGGTTCACCTACGGGTACTCCCGCGCCGAGGACATTGCCGGAGTGACGGTCGTCCTCTTTATCGTGGCCAGCGCTGTCTTTGCGGGCTATGCGGCGGCCCAGAAGTGGTCCAGCCACACTGCGACTACGCACCTTGGATTGGGGATGGCGGCCGCCCTGATTGGCGCAATCGGCAATGAGCTTGTCGCTATCTATAAGATCAGGGTCGGGAAAGCGATCGGGAGCGTGGCCCTGGTGGCGGACGGCCAGCACTCTCGTGCCGATGCACTGACCTCTATCGGGGCCTTCCTGGGCATCCTTGGTGTTTTCCTGGGATTCGCGTGGGCCGATCCGCTCATGGGGCTCCTGATTAGCGCCGCGATCCTGTATATCGCGTGGGATAGCGGCCGGGAGGTCTTCTCGCGGATCATGGATGCGATCGAGCCGGAAACGGTGGGCCAGATCGAGCGAGCGGCCGGGTCAGTCGCCGGCGTGCACCGCGTCGATGAAGTCCGGGCTCGGTGGATCGGGCACCGGGTGATGGTCGAGCTGGCGATCCAGGTCGCTCCGGATTTGACGGTCGCAGAGGGACATCGGATCGCTGAGGAGGTGCGGCACGAGCTGCTTCATCGCATCCCTCAACTTGCCGATGCCCACGTCCACGTCAACCCTGCCTGGGAAGGGGTCGATCCGTACCATGCCGTGACAGCGGAGCACTTCGAACGGGCCGGCACGCTCTCGTCGACCACTCACCACGGCGGACGGTCTGAGCCAAAAGGAACGACGCCGTGAAAATCACGATCAAGGACGTCGAAGATGTCGCCCGACTGGCTCGCCTCGCGTTGAACGAGGCAGAGAAGGAGCGGATGCGGGCGCAGCTCGACTCGATCCTGAGTTACATCGACAAGCTGAATGAGCTGGACACGTCCGCTGTCGAGCCGACCTCCCACGTCCTGCAGATGGTGAACGTCTTCCGCGAGGATGAGGTCCGGCCATCCCTTCCCCAGGAGGAGGCCTTGGCGAACGCCCCCGACCGGCACGATCTCTTCTTCCGGGTGCCGAAGATTTTGGAGTGACGCGGTGGACTTGTGCCGACTGACGATTCACAAGATGCGGGAACTGCTCCTGAAGCGGGAGGTCAGCTCGACCGAGATCGTCCGGTCGGTCCTTGACCGGATCGCGCAGGTCGATGGTCAGGTCAAGGCATACATCACCCTGACCGAGGAGGCGGCCCTTAAACAGGCCGGGGCCGTCGATAGAAAGTCTTCCGCAGGCGAAGTTCTCCCGCCCCTCGCGGGGATCCCGCTGGCGATCAAAGATGTCCTCTGCACGAAAGGTGTGCACACCACCTGCTCGTCGAAGATCCTCCAGTCCTACGTGCCGCCTTTCGACGCCACGGCCATCCAGCGTCTGAAGGCGCAGGACGCCGTCCTCCTTGGCAAGACCAACATGGACGAGTTCGCTATGGGCTCCTCCACTGAGAACTCGGCCTTCTTCCCGACCCGGAATCCCTGGGGGATCGACCACGTTCCCGGCGGCAGCTCCGGGGGCTCCGCCGCCGCAGTGGCGGCCGACCTCTGCGCCGCCGCCCTCGGCAGCGATACGGGAGGCTCGATCCGCCAGCCGGCCAGTTTCTGCGGCATCGCCGGCTTGAAACCGACCTACGGCCTGGTCTCCCGGTATGGCCTGGTGGCCTTCGCGTCGTCCCTCGACCAGATCGGGCCCTTGGCGAAAGACGTCCAGGATTGCGCACTGCTGCTACAGGCGATCGCCGGCCACGACCCATTCGATTCGACGTCGGCGGATCTTCCCGTCCCGGACTATTCGTCCGCGTTGACCGGGGACATCCGAGGGATTCGGATCGGCATTCCCGATGAGTATTTTATCGAAGGGATGGACCCCGAGGTTGAGGCTGCCATCTGGACTGCGATCCGAACACTGGAAGAGCTGGGAGGGAAACAGGAAAAGGTCTCACTCCCTCACACTCCCTATGCCGTCGCGACCTACTATCTCGTGGCGACGGCCGAGGCCAGCAGCAACCTGGCCCGCTACGACGGGGTCAAGTACGGGTACCGGACATCGAGACCCGCCGACCTGCTGGAGATGTACCAGAGGAGCCGTCGGGAGGGGTTCGGTCCGGAGGTCAAGCGTCGCATCATGCTTGGGACCTATGCGCTCTCGGCCGGCTATTACGACGCCTACTACCTCAAGGCGCAGAAGGTGCGAACGCTGATCCGGCGAGATTTCGAGCAGGCATTCGAACGGTGCGAGGTGATTGCCACGCCCACCTCCCCGACGCCGGCGTTCAAGGTTGGGGAGAAGACCGAGAACCCGCTCCAGATGTACCTCTCAGACATCTTCACGATCTCCGTCAACCTGGCGGGCCTGCCCGGCATGTCGATCCCGTGCGGGTTCACAAAGGCTGGCCTGCCGATCGGGCTCCAACTCATCGGGAAGCCCTTCGACGAGGCGACCGTCCTCAAGGTGGCACACGCCTACGAGCAGGCAACAGACTGGCACCTCCGCAAGCCACCCCTGTGAAGCAATGCGGCCAACGTCACGGCAAGCCGGCATAGCGATCAGTCTCGCCCTCAGCCTGCTCTCATGCGAGGCGGCGGCCGCCACCAATAAGGATCTGGTGATCATCCACTCAGAGCGGTGGATCGACACGCTCAAGGGCACCGTGAAGAACGTCAGCGCTGATCGAGCCGAGGATATCGTCATCATCGTTCGGTTCTATGGCGACCCGGGGACTTCTACCGTGGCCCGTCGCCCTCGACCGGCAGCCCGCCGACAGGAGTTGGGACAGCAGACCGTGAAGGTCATGGCGCTCGATTCTGGCCAGGAGGCGCGATTCGAGCTGGACATCGCCGAGAACCACCGGAAAGCAACCTCCTACAAGTTCGACCCCCGCGCCATCTGGCGCAAGGGTGACAATCGTTCGAAGGGACGCTAACACGATGCTCTACTTTGCCTACGGGTCAAACATGGAGCGGGTGCAGTTGAAGCGGCGCTGCCCGAAGGCCAAGTTTGTATCAGCCGCCGCGCTGCCCGACCACGAGCTGGTCTTCTCCGGAAACTCCCGGATGTGGGGCGGCGCCATCGCGGATATCCGAGCGACTGCCGGGAAGAAGATCGAAGGGGTCCTGTGGGAGATCAGCGAATCCGAGCGGAAGGCGTTGGATGAATACGAAGGCTACCCCGATCTCTACGTCCGCACGGAGGTCCAGGTCCGGACCACTGCAGGCAAGGTCGTCACTGCCTTTGCCTACGTGATGGCGAACCCGGGTCGCGAGGCATCACCCTCGAAACCCTATAAACGGTTGCTGATCAGCGGCGCCGAGGAACACGGTTTGTCGGAGGCGTATATCGCCCTTCTTGAATCGATTCGCCCGACTTCAATGTGAGCCCGTGGTGCGCGCGTGACTGCGTTCGTCACAAGCTCACTCCAACAGACTCAACTGAAGGGCGACATAGCTTATTACGGGGGCTACTGCGGATGGCCACGCACACAACCTTCGAGGCGGTCATCGGGCTGGAGGTTCACGCCCAACTCCTGACCCGATCCAAGATCTTTTGCGGCTGCAGCGCCGCCTTCGGCGCCCCCCCGAACAGCCAGACCTGTCCGATCTGCCTGGGAATGCCGGGCGTCCTGCCGGTACTGAACAGACGGGTCGTGGAGTTCGCCATCAAGACCGCAGTCGCCCTCCAGTGCGAAATCGCCGGGGGGTGTCGCTTCGCCCGGAAGAACTACTTTTACCCCGACATGCCGAAGAACTACCAGATCTCTCAATATGAACTCCCGCTCGCCAGAAACGGGATGCTCGAGTTCCCCGTCAACGGGCTCACAAAGAGTGTCCGCATCCATCGTCTTCACCTGGAGGAGGACGTCGGAAAGCTGCTCCATGCCGGCACATTTCAGACCGCCGAGTCCAGCTTGGTGGATTTCAACCGGAGCGGCGTCCCGTTGATGGAGATCGTCAGCGAGCCCGACATCCGCAACCCGGAAGATGCGGCAGAGTACCTCCGACAGGTCCGGGCGATCGTGGTCTACCTGGAGGTCTGCGACGGGAACATGGAGGAGGGGAGCCTTCGCTGCGACGCCAACGTCTCGGTGCGGCACACCGGGACCGAAGAGCTCGGGGTCAAGGCCGAGGTCAAGAACATGAACTCCTTCAAGCACGTCCAGAAGGCCCTGGCCTATGAGATCCAGCGGCAGGTCCGTGTCCTTGAGCAGGGGGGACGGGTCGTCCAGGAGACACGACTGTGGGACGCCAACCAGGAACAGACCTTCCCGATGCGAAGCAAAGAATACGCTCACGACTATCGCTACTTTCTCGAGCCAGACCTGGTCCCCGTGACCATTCCACAGCAATGGGTCGATGAGATCCGTGGAACCCTGCCCGAGCTCCCGCAGGAGCGCCGCGCCAGGTTTGTGAGACAGTACGCCATTCCCGATTACGATGCCGCGGTTCTGACCGCTTCCAAGCCCCTGGCCGGTTACTACGAGGAGGTGGTGAAGGCCTTCCCGGAGCCGAAGACCGCCAGCAACTGGGTGATGGTGGAGCTCCTCGGTCTCCTCAACAAGGACGGCCGGGAGATCACCGACAGCCCGATCCCGCCGGCGGAGCTCGCCGCCCTTCTCACGATGCTGAATCGCGGGGACATCAGCGGCAAGACCGCGAAGATGGTTTTCGAGAGAATGTATCAGACCGGGAAGCCGGCTGCGCTCATCGTTCAGGAGGAAGGACTGACACAGATCTCCAACCAGGACGAGCTGCTGCGAATTGTTGACGAGGTGCTTGCCCGGCACCCAGGGCCGGTGGCCGACTATCGCAAGGGGAAGGTGCAAAGCTTCACCTTCCTCGTCGGCGCCGTCATGAAAGCCAGCCGAGGCAAGGCCAATCCGAAGGCGGTCAATGAGCTGCTCCGGACGCTCCTGGAGCGAAACACATCAGGAGAGGGCGGATAGGATGACGCGGCGCTTGCGCACGCTAGTCGGAGTGCTCCTGGCCCTCGGCTGCCTCGCGACCCTGCTCCTGGCCGCGCCGCTCTTCTTGGATCAGGAGCGCTATCGAGGCCTGCTGACCGACAGGGCCAGTCGCCTGCTGAACCGCAGAGTCACAGCGAGCAGCCTGCGAGTGCGTCTGCTGCCCGCACCAGGGGCGACCGTCCGAGGTCTTGCCGTTTCAGATCGTGCCCCACGGCCTGAGACGTTCATGGAGGCGGAGCGAGTCGATGTGAGCCTGAGGCTTCTCCCGCTCCTCAAAGGCGAGCTCCAGGTCAGCAAGATCCGCCTCGACCGCCCGCGGATTCGGTTGGTCCGAGGCCCGGATGGCTGGAACGTTGAGGACCTCATCCGGCCCGCCCCTCGACCGGCGGCTGGTGAGCGGCGGCGCACTGAGGCGACGCGATCAGTCAGAGGACAGCCTGTCCTGCCGATCGCGTTGGGTGGAGCACTGACTGTCCGTGACGGCACGCTCGTCCTCGATGGGCCTTCACAGAATAAGGGATCAGCGCCACTCGAGATCCATGGCTTGAACGTTGACGCCGCCGCGCCGCCTCCCAACGCCCCGCTCCGGATCTCTGTCAGCGGCCGTCTGCCGGGCGAGGTGTCCGGGTCCTTCGAGCTCACCGGGAGCGTGCGAGCGGAGGACGAGGATCGCCTGCCGATCGAAGCGCAGCTTTCAGTCCGCGGCCTGGAAGCGGCCCGACTTGTCTCGTACCTCGGCCTTTCGGCCTCTCCGCCCCAGGGGCTGCGCGGCACCGTCGATCTGGAGGTCAAGGGTGCGGGCGACTGGCCTCGCATCGACCTACAGGCCGAGGTTAACTTGCAGCGTCTGGGGCTGGCATCACAGGGGACCTCCGTCAAAAGCTCTGGGGAGGAGCCGTGGCTCCGCGCGAAGGGACGATGGGACGGCGAGGCGCTCGACCTTCCCGAGGCCAGCCTCCGCTGGAGGGGCCAATCCATCACCGGTCGTCTGCACCTGGTGAACCTGACGGCTCCGAAGATCGGCCTCGAGCTGAACGTGCCGCAGCTCGACATCGAATCTCTGCTGGGAATGGTGACCGCGTCCAACCGGGGGACAGGCCGGGCCGAGGAGGCAAGCGCTCGCCGTGGCTGGCGCGCCGCCGTGGCGAATCCTGTCCCAGTCACGGCACGAACCGACTCGCCGGATGGGCTACAAATCGATGGGAGAGTCCGGTCCGACGCAGTCCGATGGAGGGGGCTGGTCCTGACGACCGCGGAGGGCGATTTTCGGTACAGGAGAGGGATCCTCACCATCCAGCGACTCCGAGGCGGTTTCTACGGCGGGAGCCTGTCGAGTGGGGCGTCACTCGACTGGCGCGGGCGACCATCACGCACCTCGATCACTGCGCATCTGGAGAGGGTTCAGACCGAACCATTGCTCAAGGCACTGCAAGAGGAGCGGTGGACACTCAGTGGGATCATGACCCTGGACTCGAACCTGGAACTCTTCGGGGAGCCCGGGCCCGGAGCCCTCGCCAGAGCCGTAGGTCACAGCGATCTGGTGGTGACGGGGGGGCGCCTGACCGGCTATCCGCCGTTGGAGAGAGTGACGCGCACCTTCGATCCCGTTCTGAAAGGGGCTGGAGCCTCCTCGGCGCTCAACGAGTTCGATCGTCTCAGCGCCCACTGGACCCTCGATAAGGGGACCCTCCGAACCAGAGATCTGTTGTTGCAACGGGAAGGCGCGAAGCTCCTTGCCGCAGGGAGCATGAACCTTCAGGACCAGCGGCTTGACTTCGACGTGACAGCCAGGGTCGCAAGGGCAACGCTGGAGGCGAAGGTGAGCGGGACTCCGACCGATCCGGTAGTGACACCCCAAGTGGGGCGCATCGAGCAGCGCATCAAGACGGAAGTCGGCAAAATCCTGAAGGGACAGAAAGGCGAGGCGTTGGGGAAGGTGCTGCGGGAACTCCTCCCACGGTGATGCGGCAGATGCGCTTGGCCATCGTCACCCCCTTCTACTTCCCTTCCGTTCGGGGCAATTCGATCACGGTCCAGCGGATCGAGTCAGGGCTTCGCGACCAGGGACTCCTCGTGCGGGTCTGGTCCCTCGAGAACGGCCCATCGCCAGACGAGATCCTCCGGGCCCTCGAAGAATCCACGCCAGATCTCGTCCACGGGTTTCATGCCACCGCCTCGGGCCGGATCGTGGTGGAGGCCGCGCGTCGATTAGGCATTCCATCCATCCTCACCGTCACTGGGACCGATGCGAACACTGATCTGTTCGATCCCGAACGCAGGGCCGGCGTCATCGAGGTGCTGCGGCTGGCGACGCGGATCGTGGTGTTTCACGAGGTGATGCGAGCCAAGATCGTCGCCGAGCTTCCCGAGGTCGGAGATCATATCCGCATCATCGGCCAGACAGTCCGGTGTCGCGAAGCCCCATTCGACTTCCGCAGCCGGCTGGGGTTCGCGTCCGATGATCTGATCTTCTTCATCCCTTCCGGCATCCGGCGCATCAAGAACGTGACCTTTTGTCTGGGCCCGCTTGAAGCGCTCAGACGCCATCATCCGGAGATCAAGGTCGTCTTCGTGGGACCCGTGATTGAGGCCGAGGAAGGGACGAGGCTGCAGGAGGCGCTGAAAGGCCGACCGTGGGCCTTCTACCTCGGGCCGGTCTCTCACGAGGAGCTGTGCGCCATGCTCAAGTCGGTGGACGTGGTCCTCAACTCATCGCTGTCTGAAGGCGGCATGGCCAACAGTATTCTGGAGGCGATGAGCCGCGAGCGGGCGGTCCTGGTCTCCGACATCGAGGGGAACCGCACGGTCGTGCAAGACGGTATCAATGGGTTTCTCTTCGGGTCCGAGGCCGAGTTCCTCGAAAAGGCCGAGCGGCTTATCCGCGAGCCGCACCTGCGCCGGACGTTGGGGGTAAAGGGGAAGGAGAAGATCGAGCGGGAGTTCTCTCGGGAAGGGGAGATCCAAGAGTATCTCCAGCTCTATGAGGAGGCGATCGGCGCCGAGGCGCACAACTGACGGAAGGCGTGTCGTGGATATTCATGTGCTCGAGGTCTTCTGCAGGATCGTCGAATCGGGAAGCTTCTCAAAGGCGGCCGACGCCGTGTACCTGACCCAGCCTACAGTGAGCGGCCACATCAAGAAGCTCGAAGAAGAGGTTGGGGTCAGGCTGCTCGATCGTCTCGGACACAGGGCGACCCCGACGAAGGCCGGCGAACTCCTGTATCGCTATGCCAGGCGGATCCTGGCCGTTCGCCAGGAGGCACAGCAGGCCCTCGATGAATATAAGGGAGGCCTGAGGGGGGACCTGACGATCGGCGCCAGCAGCATCCCCGGAGGCTACGTGCTGCCACCGTTGATCGGCCGGATCAAGGCGCTGTACCCTGACATCTCCATCGTCCTGAAGGTCTCCTACTCGAAGGAGATCGTGGATGCGGTGATCGACGGCACGTATGAGGTCGGCGCCGTTGGGGCGAAATTCGACGATGCCAGAATCGAGTACCAGAAATTCGCCGAAGACGAGATGGTGCTGGTGGTTCCACCCAAGCATCCCTGGGCAATTCGCGGAAGTGTGAAGGCGAAAGAACTGCCCAGCCAACCATTTTTCTTTAGGGAGCGCGGCTCAGGCACACGCAAGATCCTGGAACAGGCGCTTGAACGCCACAAACTGCAAATGAGCGCGTTCAAGGTCGTCGCGGAGATGGGCAACAACGAAGCGATCCGCCAGGCGGTCAAGGCCGGGGGGGGTGTGGCCATCGTCTCCAAGCTGGCTGTCCAGGGGGACATTATGTGCCGCGAACTGGCCGTCGTCCATGTCACGGGCCTGAAACTGACCAGGGATTTCTACCTGATCACCCATCGACATCGATCGCGCTCCCCCATCTGTAAGGCCTTCCTCACGTTCATCGGGACCCACACGGCTCCTGAACACGCCACTCGGACCTGAACCGGCCAGCCGGGCGTCGCGACCACCCGCTTCAATCAGTGGCTGGCTGACTCATAGCCTCCAGAACTGGTAGGCGACCCCCAGGACACCGTATGCCATGAAGCGTACTTTGTCCCCTGGCTTGATCTGTTCAGAATCCAGATCCTGTCTGCCAGTTGGGCTCAGTTGATAGGTATTGACCCCGCTATACTCGCGGATCGTGATGGTGTCGCCAGCCTTATCTATACTGACGACCTGTCCTTCGCGGAATTCTTGATCCATGTCGGGTAGGCCGGCCTCCACCGATTGCCAACTCGTCGCGAGGCCTACCGCGAAGAGGACTGTTGCCACCACTGTGGCGATTCGACTCGAGATAGCTCCCATACCTCCCCTCCTTTCTACGCGCGTTGGACGTCGTGAAGACCTTTACGGACTCACGACCCCGCGCGAAGCGATGTCGCCCTGTTACGTGACTGCTCCACCCGACTGTTGGAGCCCGAGAGCCATTAGGTCGCTCCCGTTTGACCTCGCAAGCACCGCGCATCTCATGCTGCCCTCAGCTCAGAGGTGCAGTGGGGACAGCGGGTGGCTTTGATCGCGATGCTCGACAGGCAATACGGGCACTCCTTGGTTGTCGGAGGGGCCGGCGCCACCTCCGGCTGACGTTTCATCCGATTGATCTGTCGGACAAGCAAGAAGATCACAAACACCACGATAATGAAGTCTACCACGGTGTTGAGAAATAGGCCATACTTGACGGTGGCTGCACCTGCGGCTTTTGCTTCTGCCAGGGTGGCGTAGGACTTTCCCGACAGATCGATGAACAGGTTGGAGAATTCGACCTTTCCAAGCAGTAGCCCAATCGGCGGCATTACGACGTCGTTGACGAAGGAGGTGACGATCTTGCCAAAGGCCACGCCGATAATGATCCCGATGGCCATGTCGAGTACGTTGCCGCGCATGGCGAACGCTTTGAACTCTTTCAACATCTTCGATCCCCCCTTCCCAATGATTGACCTGGACTGTTCGCGGTTCCTAACCAGAACCCGGCTCTCCTCTCACCGGGACCGCCCGGTAGGTCCAAGCAGCTTCTCCCCTGTGGAGCCTTGATTTAGCCATGCAGACAATGGGTCGCTCAGGAGTGGGGATTCAGTCTGCGTGGCGAGCCTGAGCGTCGTTGAGATTGTACGCTGTCCCGGACGTCCGGAGCAACGTGGATTGGCGATCCAGAGCCCGGATCCGCGAGAGGAGCCGCCTGAGGACCGCCGCGTCAGTGGGGAGTGGTGACTCCAGCACCTGCCTCGTCCGTAACGGGATCCTGTCCATGCGGAACATCGTCCCCGGAGCGCTGACCCCATAGGTAGCCGTCGGAAAGTACACCGTGGCCTGCCTTGCCGTGCGGTTGAGCCGTGGCCCCAAGACGACGCTGGGGAGCCGCTCAAGCATCGCCGCCAGGTGGGGTGGCAGGTATTCAACCGGATCGGCACCCACCACCAGGACAGCATCCACCTCTTGCCGCTCAAGCAGCTCGGAGGCGGTGAACTCTCCGGGATTGTACCGTGGGTAGCCCCGGGCAAAGTTGATGGCGAAGGGGTACCCGGTCTGCCAGCAGAGGACCTTGAAGGACCCACCCACGTTCCCGAATCCCAGCGGCCCCCGCATCGCCATGACGGAGAATCGCGTGTGGGCGTTCAGATCGTTCACGAGGTGCATGAGCTGCGCCACGCTCTCCACCCCACCGCGCGACGTGGTCAGGCCGGTCCCGTAGAAGATGATTCCGTAGCGACAGCCCTTCATCCGCTCCAACAAGGCCTCCCATTCGTTCAGCGACCGGCCACCGACCTCCCCGACACCAAGCGTGCGGTTTCTCAATCGAGCCCTGAGGACGCCCAAGACTTCATAGTCTTGATCCGGCACCATCTGGAGAAACAGGTCGGCAACATCGGCCGTCTGCGTTCGGCACACGTCAACCACGATGAGCGTCCGATCCCGTCGTCCCCGAGGGACAAACAGGCCGGGCGGATCGACCGCATAGCGCGACAGGTGACGGGGATGCGTCACCACTGGGTCTGCCCCCCACACAATGACCAAGTCGGCTCGGTTCTTGACCTCGCCAAGCGTACAGGTCGCCTCCCCCACTTCTTGTAGCGCCAGAGCGCGGGCCCCGTAGAAAGCGGCATAGGGGGTATCGATGCTGGCCCCGACTGCCTCCCCCAGCTCCACCGCAACCCGCTGGGCGTCACATGCCGTCGTGCTCAGTCCCACGACCAGCGGGGAGACCGCGCGCCCCAAGATCCTCGCTGCCTCTTCAACCGCCGACCCCCACTCCGCGTCTGCCCCCCTGACCTTGGGCGTGACCGTTTCGACCTGATAGCCGAGGAAAAAAGCTCGCGCGGCGGGGCACTCGACCTCGACCGCGGTGATCCGGTCGCCTTCGACCGTGACGCGCAGGTCATCGCAGAGATCCGCGCAGTGTGGGCAGACGACATCCTCGATCATGATCGGTCCGCTCATGTAGCTCCCCGCTCAGAAACCAGCGTCGTCGACTACTGTAAGGAAGGGTGAGGCGATGCCACAACCGGTTTGTTCAAACCGACTACTACATATCGGCCGGCTGGCAGATGGCCTCGGCAAGGGTGGGGTAGGAATGGATGTTCAAAGCGAGGGGGTTGACTTGAAACTTCTCCCAGAGCTACCGCGCTTCCCGACCGATCTCGGGAAAGCGCGCGAGATCCTTCGGGGCATAGTGAATTTTCATGCAGACTACTTCGCCTCGACTGGGTACTTGGCTTGTACCCATTCGTCCCATCCGCCCTTGAGGGCATACACCTTGGAGAACCCATACTCCTTGAGCTCCTGTGCCGCCCGGGCACTGGTTGCCTCGCTGGGTCAGGCACAGTACAGGACCAAGGTCTTCTCCTTGGGATACTTGGCCGCCCAAGAGTCAACGTCTGCTGGGTCCTCCCTGACCGCGCCTTGAATCTTCGACGGACTTGCCTTCCAGTCCCCGCTACGGCGCACATCCAGGATGACGATGTCGCGGTCGCCAATCCTTGACTTCAGCTCCTCCTTCGTGATCCTGGGCACGTCCGCAGCGAGGGCGGTGCTGAGAAGCATTGCCATTGCAGCGATACTGAACGCCATCGGCAACCCCATGAAGACTCGTCGCTTCATTCGCGTCCCTCCTTGCGGTGAATAGTGGACCTCTCCATTGTCTCCCCCGAGAAGGCTCCAACCCTCATTCTCGAAACGGCCATCAACAGTCGAATCACCGAAGGGCAGTTCCCCGTCAACAGACCGAGCCCTGTGGCCGTCCGACCAGTGTGGCCAAGAACCACCCGGGCGCGAATGTCTATTGGAAGCGGCGCCCAAAGGGAAGAGGCCGCCAGAGAACACCGTAACAGGAAACATCTAGAATGTCCAGGACACCCCCAGCCAAGACGATTCACGATGACTGACAACCCCAGCAGACAGCAGTCAACAGACGGGTATTCATTCATGCGAGCGGAGCACGAACTCCCTGGGGCTGTCGATTCGAGCGTGAGAAATTGTGGTTCGCCCCTCAAAGACACGACAGCCCTTCAGGGTCCATCGGGCCCCAAAGGACTGCGGAGCCTGCCCGGTGATCCAATTGCGAGCGGGGCGTTACGTCCGTTCGCGGAAGGTCAGTTTGCGGACCCACCCTTTGGTCTCGGGATGCACCTTTCCGTCGATTTCCACATAGGCCTTCGGGAGCGCGTTCACGGGATCCCCATCCTGCCTGGGGCTGAGAATGAGATCGCGACCGATCGACCATGTCACCCGGCGCTCGTCCAGGTTGCCGAAATAGTAGTTCACCCGCTCAGGATCGGACCCGTAGGTGCCATCCGCGGTGGTTCGGCGAACCAGGGCCTCGTTATCGGGCGTCGTGGCGAAGTCGCCCGCATAGAGGTCGGCCACCGAAACGTCGTGAGGCACCCAACCCACGCCGGGGGCGTAGAACTCCGCCCAGCAGTGATAGCTCTGATCCTGATTCTGCCCGTCGAACTCTGGCTTGAAGAACGAGCCGTACACGATGCGGGTCGGGATCCCCTTCGCCCGCGCGAGCGACGTCCAGAGCGACTCAAAGTCGGTGCAGTTGCCGGTGCGGAAGATCAGGCAGTAGGTCGTGCTTCCAACCGGGGAGGCTTTCTTGGTCTTCGGGTCTTTGACCCAATAATCGATATTGTGCAGCACCCAGTCGTAGATCTTCCGCGCAGCCAGAACGGGGTTCTTCTCGTCTCCGACGATTTGGTCGGCGAGCTGACGGATCGAATCGTCGATCACGACGTACTTATTGGGACGCAGGTACCGCTCCAGGCTGGCGCGATCAGAATCCGAGAGCGGCCTCGCCTTGGACGGGTCCACACCGCTCCGCACTTCAGAGCGGCCCAGGGTGAAGCTCTCCACGACCGTCAACTCCTTCTCCTTGGGGTTCTCGGCCTCGAGGTAGAGGACCCTGTTGCCTTCGGAGTCGCGCTCAACGCGGTACGGATACGGGGCCTCTACCCGAACGTCGCGCACCTGTTGCGCAAGGTCTTCCTCTTGCGGGAAGGCAAACCAGATGCGGACTCGCTTGGCCCCTTCAGGAACCATGACCTTCAGTTCGTGGCGCACCTCAAAGGTGGCGCTTCGGAGCGGCCGGACGCCCTCTTTCTCGACCCCAGGACCATATGAGGCAGACCATCCTGGGATAAGGAGGGCGAGGCTCAACCCAATGAGCACCACCAGGCGGGATACTGTGAGCGATTTACGCATACCAGAACTCTCCTTTCTGTCGGGTCGGCTATCGGTCAAACAGGCCCCAATTCGTTTCGCCTTCCTATGGAGTCAGATGAACCCCTGCGTGACGTAACGGCCAAGCAAAGGCGGGAAACAACATGTCCCACGAACCTCCATGAGGGTCCAATGCAGGACGCTAAGCGTGCCTTCTAAGACTCCAACTGAACTCTCGATAAGTCAAATTGGAAAATTCGATAATAGAGCCAGATCGAATCGGCAACGGCGATGGTTGAAGTCTATTGAATCGCCGCTCAGGTAACCGCCACCTGATCGGCCGATGACGCACGTGGAAATGATAGGAATTTCCAATTTGATTTATCGACACTAACCCGTTAGCTTGGGTAAGTGCGCTCCTGGCCTTAAACACCGAGGAGTGCGGAGTGGCGAAGCCCCTTGCCTCTCAAACGGTCCACTGGTAGGGTACCCGGCCAACCGAAAGATCCCCAATCAAAAGGATATCGAGAGATGAATGGAGCATGTACTGTGACCCGTCGAGTGATTGGTTATGCGTTATTCGTCATTGGCGTCGCGGTGACGATCTTCGGTCTCCGCATCGCTGCGTGGTCCGACATCCCGAAGGAACTTCGCGTGTCGGCCATCCCGGACGAGAACCCTACCGAGCTGGTTCGAATCTATACGCCGTTCGCGGAGTATTTGAGCAAGGAGCTCGGCATTCCAGTGCGCTACTACAACGTCATCGATTACGCAGCGACGGTTGAGGGAATGGCGGCCAAGAAACTGGATATGGTGTGGTACGGCGGGTTCACCTTTGTCCAGACTCGGAAGCGGACCGGAGACGCGATCCCCGTGGTGAGCCGAGAGGAGGACCTCAAGTTCCACAGCAAGTTCATCACCCGGCCAGAGACTGGCATCAAGTCCTTGGCTGACCTGAAAGGAAAGACCTTCTCGTTCGGGAGTGTCAGCTCCACCTCGGGACATCTCATGCCGCGCTATTTCCTTCTGCAGAACGGTATCAACCCGGAAAAGGACTTCGCGAAATTCAGCTTCAGCGGCGCCCATGACGCCACCGCCCTGTGGGTGGAAAGCGGCAAAGTGGACGCCGGGGCGCTGAACGAGGCGGTTTGGGAGAAGCTTGTCCAGACGAAGAAGGTCGATCCCGGCAAGGTGAAGGTCTTCTGGACCACCCCGCCCTTCGTCGATTATGTCTGGGCGGTCCGGGGTGATCTCGACAAGGGACTGGTGGAGCGGATCGCATCGGCCCTGCTCAAGCTCGACAGCAAGAAACCCGAGGACAAGCGGCTTCTCGACCTTCATCGGACCAAGAAATATGTCCGCGTCAAGGCGGAAGACTTTAAGCCGGTCGAGGAAGCCGCCATCGCCGCCGGGCTCCTGAAGTAACACCGAGTCCCGCATGTACCAGCTCAATCAAATCTCCAAGGTTTTCGGGGGCCGGACCATCGCCGTGGACGACCTCGATCTGAAGGTTCGACGGGGCGAGAAACTTGCGCTGATCGGTCCGAGTGGGGCCGGCAAGACAACCCTGTTCCGAATGTTGAATCTGACCATCCCCCCGACATCGGGCACCCTGCTGTTCGATGGGCTGAACGTCAGCAGCCTGCACGGACGGCGGTTGCGAGAGGTGCGGAGGAGGATCGGAACGGTCTACCAGCAACACAACTTGGTCCCGCGCCTGCAGGTCGTCCATAACGTCCTGTCAGGCAGGCTCGGTGCCTGGTCGATTTGGCGATCTGTCCGCTCCTTGATTCGACCGCAGGAGGCTGGTCTGGCGTATGAGGCGCTGAGCCAGGTCGGCATCCCGGAGAAGTTGTACGATAGGACCGAGACATTGTCAGGCGGACAGCAGCAGCGAGTCGCGATCGCCCGTGCGCTCGTGCAGAATCCAGAGGTGATCCTGGCCGATGAACCGGTCTCCTCGGTGGATCCTGCCCTGGCGGCGGGGATCGTGAAGCTATTGATCGAGCTCAGTGAGACCTACCGCAAAACCCTGATCATGAACCTTCATAGCGTCGATCTGGCGCTGGCCCACTTCCCCCGTATCATCGGGCTCAGGGATGGGAAGATTTCGTTCGACCTGCCGGCCGCAGAGGTGACGGATGAGCATCTGGCCGCCCTGTACGTCGGAAGCCAGACCGAGACCGGAGAGGAGGTGCCCAGCCTTGCCGAGCTACGCCCCGTCCGCTCCTGCCAGCCTCGCCCTACCAACTAAACGTTCCTCGTACTTCCCGGTTGTCTTCTCCGTCCTGTTCCTCCTGACGTTCGCGGGAAGCTACAAGCTCGCCGAGGTCCAGCCGCTGCTGCTGTTCGAGGCTGAGGGACGCCGGAATATCTGGAAGTTTGTCGCCGGCATGTTCCCACCAGACCTCTCCTGGAGCTTTCTGAGCCTGCTGGGTCGGCCGATCCTCGAAACCATTCAGATCTCGATCATGGGAACCGTCGTGGCCGTGGCGATCGGATTTCCCCTTGGGCTTCTAGCCACGAGTTCGCTCACGTTCAAAGGGATCTTGAACGAACGAGAGATGGCCAGCTCGCGATCCCGAGCGTTGCTCCGCAAGACATCCTATCTCCTGGCCAGAGCGGCCCTCAGCCTGTTCCGAACCATCCCCGAATTCGTCTGGGCATTCATGTTTGTGAGGGCCGTTGGGCTGGGACCGTTCCCCGGCGTCCTGGCCATCGGGATCGCCTATGCGGGAATGCTCGGGAAGGTCTACTCGGAGATGCTGGAGCATGTGAATCCAGGCCCCTTAGAGGCGCTTCAGGCGACCGGCGCCTCAAAGCTGGCCATCATCGTCTATGGCCTGATGCCACAGGCCCTGCCGAACGTGGTGTCCTATACGCTCTACCGTTGGGAGTGCGCCGTCCGGGCGTCGGCCATCCTGGGGTTCGTGGGGGCGGGAGGGATCGGGCAGCAACTCGAGATCTCCATGCGGATGTTTGACTTCAGCCAGGTCATCACGCTGGTCGCGATCCTGTTTGTGATGGTGGCGGGGGTTGATGCCTTGAGCGCCAGGGCCCGGCGCGCCATTTTAGGCCGACAGAGGGTCTGATGGCGAAAACCACTCCTCAGGCTGCTCACCTCGCTCTCCCAAGGAGGCAAGACCTCCTCTCCATCTCCAATCTGATGATCCTGGGGGGCTTCTTCGCCCTCATGGCCTGGAGCTACGTGGGGACGGAGTTCTCGATGCGCGGGCTGTTGGGCGGGGAGAGCGCAGCCCAGATCTGGACCTACATCAAGAGGCTTTATCCGCCAGATCTTTCGCAAGAGTTCTTGCTCAAGACCGGATACTGGACCATCGAGACCTTCGCCATGTCGTTCCTCGGCACGATCCTGGCGGTCGTCATCGCCCTCGCCCTGGTCTTCCTCTCCAGCCGCAACCTGATGTTCACGGGGCTGCTGTTCGAGATGGAAGGGAGGCGGCCGTGGGTCCGAGCGTTCCGTACCGGCCTCTACCTTGGCGCAAAGTCCACGCTGAACATCCTGCGGACCGTCCCCCATATCGTCTGGGCTCTGATCCTGGTCTTTGCGGTGGGCCTGGGGCCGTTTCCCGGGATGCTCGCCCTGGGGATTCACACGGGCGGGGTCCTGGGACGGCTGTTCGGGGAGGTCGTCGAGAACGTCGAGACCCAACCGATCGAGGCGCTGCAGGCAACCGGCGCCACCCGGCTGCAAATCCTTTTCTACGGCATCCTCCCCCAGGTCCTTCCGGATTTTACGTCCTACACTCTCTACCGGTGGGAGGTCAACATCCGGGAGGCGGTCATCCTGGGGTATGTCGGGGCCGGCGGCCTGGGCCAGCAGATCCAGATCGCCATCAGCCTCTTCCTGGAACACCGCCTGCTCACGCTGCTTCTCGCCCTCTATCTGATCGTGACCGTGGTGGATTACCTCAGCGCCTCCCTCCGCAACCGGCTGCTCTGATTCCAGATCGAGCACTCGACTCCTGATTCCGATTCGACGCCCAAGCTAATGTTACACCCGCCGTTTTTCTATTGACTATCGCTCGCTTCTATATT
>CAZCMC010000011.1:0-20065 GCA_964499665.1 uncultured bacterium
TCGAGTGCGGGAGCTCTTTCCCCTGCCCACAATGGTGGCGGCTGTCACTCAACACTTGGTTGAGGTGTTACAAGAAAAGAACGGTAAGAAGCTGGATTTTGGATACTGGCCCCTGGCGCTCGACCGCTATAGTCATTGGTTGGAAACACAACGTTTGGAGCCCGTGTCCCACCGCATTTGGCAGCAGAAGTTGTACCACGAGAAGCGGGGCAAGGAGCTCGAGGAGCATATCGCCCGACTCACCGGGATCCTCTCTCAGCCCAATACGATCAGCCCGGAGCTACGAGAGCGGGTTGTCGTGGGTCTCGCAGTCGAGCAATTCGTGGCCAAAATCTATCGATCTCCAATCTGGAAAGCTATCACCCGGCGGCGACGTCTGAAGCGGGCTCTATTGAGATTACTTGGGCTTAGGGGCCCCGATGAGAGGATTCCCGCCCCATGAGTGATGAGTGTCTTGTAATAGAGAGGTGCCGAGTTGCTGTATACTGATTTCAGAAGTCAATCGGTTGAGGGGCAGCCGCAGCCATTACATCAGAGGATATACGATGATTTATTGAGCGCCTGCGATTGAAGGTTACACTCTACAAGTGCATGCCATCTGGCGGCACGGTTGGGTTACTCATTCGAGCGACCGAGGAACACCTTCTTGGGAGATCCGTGATGGCGCAGGGGCAGGACGGTTTCTTGGTGGGTCCGTGGTTGACGATCCCCAAGCCATTCAAGCGCGCCCCGTGCGGGATAGATCAGTTGGAGAGTCAATGATCGACCCGGCCAAGCTGCCGCAGAGCCAAACCCTGGTTTGTCCGTAGCGGCACCACTTCGGTTATGCGTCGGCCAATGTTCCAGAGCCGCCGATCGTTCAGTCTCGTGATTCAGGTTGCCCGACTCTTCTAGGCTCCCCTTCAAACCGACAACCGGTCTGGCCCCCTTCCCGGCGGCGCGAGAGAGCGGTATGGAGTATGTGCATCGTGACTAGTGAACAGCCATACGCTCGACTTTCAATGGTCCGCGCACAAGGTCACCTGAGCGGCCTTGAGAAGATCGCTTGCCTGATCCTGCTGGCCGTTGTGATCGTGTTTAGTGTGACCAACACTGTCATCTGGACCCGAATCGACACCCGGCCGCCCAGGTGGGATGAGTCCGGTTATCTCACCATGAGCCTGAAATATGAGGAGTGCCTCACCTCTGCTGGAGCGGTTGGCTTCTTTCGATGCCTTTTGACTCTCTACCCTACCCGCCCGCCGCTGGTTCCGGCGCTTGCCGTCCCATCGTACCTCCTGCTGGGCAGGTCCCCCGATTCTGCCCTTCTTGTGAACTCCTTGGCGTTTGTCCTCCTCATTCTGGCCGTGTATGGAATAGGTGCTCGTTGGGCCTCACCCTGGTGTGGGCTCCTTGCCGCCTTCTTCGTATCGACCTATCCGAGTGTGTTTGGGCTCTCCCGTGTATTCCTCCTTGAGCTTGTCGATACGGCACTGGTGGCCGCATCTCTGTACGCCTTGGCGCGGACTGAAGGCTTCTCGGATCGAAGGGCGTGTCTCACCTTCGGGGTTGTCGTGGGTCTTGGACTCCTGTGCCGAATATTCTTCCCGCTTTTTGTCATCGGGCCATTGGGAGTTTACACCTGGTGTACCTGGAAAGCATCCAGACAGAATATTGGGAGCCCACAGTCCGCTAAGTCGCAATGGTTGGTTAACGGAGGGCTCGCTCTGGTTGCGTGCGCTTTCATCACCGCTCCCTGGTACTTGATCAACTTCGCCCAGGTTGTCCAGAGATCACTCAGTGCCGCCTACGGCAAGGAGGCCATCGGCTACGGGCCATCTGACCCGCTGACCCTTCAAGCGATGTTGAAGTACTTCATCATCCTGATGAACGTTCATACGACTCCTCTTGGCATGGCGATCTTCCTGCTGGCCGCGGTGACCCTTTGGGCTAAACGGTCTTCCCTCCTTCCCGAAGGGCCCAGAGGCGTATTAAACCCTCCATATGGTCTCCTCTTTCTCCTTTCCTCAGTTTTTCTCCCCCTCATGATCTTTTCAACCGGTCGCTCTCAGGATCCGAAAAACCTCGCGCCCATTCTCCCCGCCATTGGCGCCGTCTCAGCTTGGGGTCTGTTGGCGCTGAAACCTTCTCTGCTGAAGAAGGCCCTGATTGGATCTGCCATCCTCGCATCGCTGTTTCAGTTCTGGGTCGGGACATACGGTGCTCAATCACTCCCGCAGGAGCTAGGGCTGCACGTGGGCTGGCGGTTGCCCGCTCCTCTCATCTATCGGCAGGCTACTACGATTCCAGAAGAAGCGTTTCACAACCTTCCAATGCGAGAAAATTGGCGTATTACGGAAATCCTATTCAGGATGACGGCGGGTTCGATAGATCCTTCGGGAATGCTGGTCATGGCTCGGCCGACCGTTGTTGGCATCATTCCCAACTACCCCCTCTTTAATAAGAACAATTTCGAGTACTTTGCCGCGCTAGGAGGCCTACCAGTGCGCGTCGAGCAGATCGGCAGGTGGACCGGGAAGGGGGATTTCGGGACTGAACTCCTTGGAGTCGATTTCGCGGTCGTCAAGACCGGCGATCCAGGTCCGGCTTGGATAAATCGCTATAATGCGGACATGATTAGATTTCTAAGGTCACCCGAGTCCCGGTTCGCAGAGATTCCTCCTCGATTACCTTTGCCGGATGGCTCGGAAGCGGTACTGTATGGCGCGAAAGAGGCAGTGATGACGAATGAGTTCCCGAGGATTCAGTTTCTGACACCGGTGAATTTTGATGAAGGGTTGGAATTGATGGGATATGATCTGGAGGCGAAGGAGCCGGGCGCTTGGGGTCGCCCCATTAGTCTCACCTTTTATTGGAAGGCACGTCGGCAGGTCCTGACCGACTATCGTGTCCTGGTTCACGTGATGGATGCGGCTGGAAGCAGAATCGTGGCGAATTGGGATCATGAGCCAGCTAGGGGGAGGTACCCTAGCTCGTTCTGGATGCCTGAGACAGTGATTCTGGACCGCGGGCTCTACTTCCTTCCTGATAATCTTCCGCCTGCGAGCTATTCTATCTGGGTCGGGCTGTACATTCTTGCCACGTGGCAACCCGCTGGGGTGGTTCACGCGTCTCCAAAGATAGTCCTTAACGACGCTCGGACCAAAGCGGCCATCGGGACGATAGACATCATGCGATAAGGCGCGTAGAGCCGCATAGATAAAGGCAGTACCTCTATAGTGAGCGATCGTGCGGCAGAAGTTTGCGATGCTCTATTGTGAAAAGAGAGAATGGTGCTTGAGGCCGAACCGTGCCTCTGGATCAAGGAGGAGTTACGTCATGCCCGGAAGGATCCGATGGCTCCAACGATCTCCATAGTTCTGCCCATTTTCAACGAGGAACAGCTCCTGCGGCTGCTCTACGAGCGGCTCACAAGGGTAATGCGCCAGTTGGGCGAGACGTACGAGGTGGTCTTCGTTAACGATGGAAGCCGGGATGGAAGTCTCGAATTGCTGAGAAAACTGAGCGCAGAAGATCCGACCCTGAAGGTTGTTAGCCTCTCCCGAAACTTTGGCCATCAAACAGCAATCACCTGCGGACTGGATCTCGCTCGCGGTGCCGCTGTCGTCGTTATGGACGCCGACCTCCAAGACCCTCCGGAACTCATCCCTGAACTGATTGAGAAGTGGCGCGAAGGCTTTGACGTCGTGTATGCGGTCCGCGAGCGACGCCAGGGCGAGACCCCTTTCAAGCGTGCGACGGCGGCGCTATTTTATCGGCTGATCCGCTGGCTGGCTCGTATCGAGATCCCAGCCGATACCGGAGACTTCCGGCTGCTCAGCCGGCGCGCCGTCGAAGCGCTGAAATCGACCCAGGAACGAAACCGCTTCGTGCGAGGGCTGGTGAGCTGGATCGGCTATCGCCAGACCGCCGTGAAATTTGTCCGTGAGGAACGGGTCACCGGCGAGACCAAATACCCATTTCGGAAGATGCTGAAGTTTGCCATAGATGGGATCACAGCGTTTTCGTTCCTCCCGCTGCAGATGGCCACATACTTCGGCTTCCTGATTTCCGGCTTGGGCTTTCTCTACGTTATCTGGGCCGTGCTTCAGAAGCTGCTCACAGATCGCCCGGTGATCGGCTGGACCTCGGTGATTGTGGCCGTCCTCTTCATCGGCGGCGTGCAGCTCATCACGCTTGGGGTGATCGGCGAATACATCGGCCGCATCTACGAAGAGGTGAAACAGCGGCCTCTGTACTTAGTCGATGAGAAGATTGGGTTCGAGCCAGAAGCTAGGGAAGGTTCGAGTTCATGAGCAGAGCCGGGCCCTACCCGCAGGATGAGCGGCACCGGATCGAGGAATCGTTCCACGACGAGTGGGCTCGTTCGATCGATCTGGATGATCTGCTCGTATCGGAGTCGTTCGAGGCTGAGACCGCCATTGAGAACCGAGCAGCCCTTGCCAGATTCGGCGACCTTAAAGGAAGGGAATTACTCGATCTCGGGTGCGGGGCGGGAGAGACCTCTGTGTACTTTGCGCTGCAGGGGGCTGAGGTGACAGCCTGCGATATCTCGTCCGAGATGCTGAGAGTGGCGACGCGCCTCGCCGACAAGTACGCCGTCAAGCTCCGATTATTCAAGATGAAGGCAGAAGAGCTCAAGTTCCCCGACGCCTCCTTCGACTGTGTGTTCGGTAATGGGGTTCTCCACCACGTCGAGCTGCTCCCGGCTATTCGTCAAGTCCGTCGCGTCCTCAAGCCCGGTGGCATCGCGGTCTTCGTCGAGCCGCTGGCGCACAACCCGGTCATCAAGGTCTATCGGCGAATCGCCAAAGAGGTGCGGACCGAGACCGAGGCCCCCCTTCGTATAAGGGACCTGCGCCTGATTCAGAGCATCTTCCCTCAGTTTGAGTATCAGGGTGCGTGGCTGAGCGCGCTGCTTCTGTTTCTGTATTTCTATCTTATCGAGCGTGCTGATCCTGGGAAAGAGCGGTACTGGAAGAAGGTCATCGCCGAGGCCGACCGCTACAAAGGGATGTTTCGAGTCCTGAAGCGGTTCGATGATTTCGCCCTCCGCACGTTTCCTTACCTCCGCCGATTTTGCTGGAACGTCATCATGGTGTGCGGCAAGGAAGAATTTGCTTGACGGGCAAAAGCGAGAATGCAATTGTAAGGTTACCTGGCAAGGCTCCTGATTCGGATTGGCATCTCCTCATGGATGAGAAGCGAATTGTGCCTCCGGAATGCATGTTGGGCGTAACCTTGGCTGCACCCATACTAACTCTCCAGGCAAAATGGTCTGAAGTGGATCGGCAGCAGTATTCACCTACACCTTAGCGATTTCATGCTATGCTGCAAAGTGAAGGCCCTTTGGGGGATCTGGAAAGGGGCCCATGAAGCGGACAACTGGTCGTCCGGCCGAGCAGCGTCCCAGACACCTTGACGGAGACGCAGTGGGGCCTCCAGACCGACGCGCAGTTGTCGCCGCTCACCCCCCGAACCTTAGGGCGAGACGGCAGTGACGGCCTGTGCCTTGAGCGAACAAGCTGCGCAGAGAGCATAGGGAGGCTGGCTCCGTGCGTGGCGACTGGTTCGGTTCTGTATGGATGCTCAATGGGGCGTGACCCACCTCAAGAGTGCTGCGAGCAGGTTGTTGGCGTGAACACATTTGGCGTGAACAGATGCAGTGAATAAGGAGGGATCAGTGATGCAACTCAAGTCATTGTCAGTTCATAGTCTCATCTCGGCGATCTGCATCCTCACAGCCGGAATGATGCAGCCGACCGCTGGCATGGCTATGGCCGTGGGCGACTACGATGGGGACGGGGTGACCGACATCGCGGTCTTGCGGCCGAGCACCGAGACCTGGTTCATCCTCCCGAGCGGGAGCCCCGGCACCTTCACCGAGACGCAGTGGGGTGAGCCGACCGACCTCCCCGTCCCAGGCGACTACGACGGCGACGGGGTGACCGACCTCGCGGTCTGGCGGCCGAGCACCGGGACCTGGATCATCCGCCCGAGCGGGAGCCCCGACACCATCACCGAGACGCAGTGGGGTGACCCGGCCGACATCCCTGTCCCGGGCGACTACGATGGGGACGGCCTGACCGACATCGCCGTCTGGACGCCGAGCACGGGGACCTGGATCGTCCGCCTGAGCGGGAGCCCCGGCACCATCACCGAGACGCAGTGGGGTGACCCGGCCGACATCCCTGTCCCGGGCGACTACGATGGGGACGGCCTGACCGACATCGCCGTCTGGACGCCGAGCACGGGGACCTGGATCGTCCGCCTGAGCGGGAGCCCCGGCACCATCACCGAGACGCAGTGGGGTGACCCGGCCGACATCCCTGTCCCGGGCGACTACGATGGGGACGGCCTGACCGACATCGCCGTCTGGCGGCCGAGCACCGGGACCTGGTTCGTCCTCCCGAGCGGGAGCCCCGGCACCTTCACCGAGACCCAGTGGGGCCTGCCGACCGACATCCCTGTCCCGGGCGACTACGATGGGGACGGGGCGACCGACATCGCCGTCTGGCGGCCGAGCACCGGAACCTGGTTCGTCCTCCTGAGCGGGAGCCCCGGCACCTTCACCGAGACCCAGTGGGGCCTGCCGACCGACGTGCCGCTGTCGTCCCTGACGCCGGTCATGGAGGCGGCTCCATAAACTGTGGGTCTAGTGTTCCCTTTCCTCTGCCGTGTGTGCTGGAACGCCGTGGAGATTTGCTCCAAGGAAGATAATCCGTGACAAGGAGGGGGATGAGCCTATTCTACGTTCGCGAGTGGTTACAATTACCGCAGGGCTGAGGTACTCTGTTCGAATGGAGGGGAAGAGACGACGCGACTCGCCTTCGCGACGGTATGTCGCCCCGTGATTTGTGGCCACAGGGTAAATGAAAACGGGGCAGGCATATACAGCGCCGACAGGGAGCCTTAATTGTTACAGTGGCATCCGCTGTCACGTGCAGAGGGCGAGTTCTCGTGCCTCTTATCGTCGGCGAGCCAACACGCGCGCACACACCATGGTCAGCTCTTCCCGCGGCATCGATCGGTAAGGCTCCACGAATTGGGAATGTTCTTCGGGGGAAAGGTCGGCGGAGCGGGCGGTTTCCACCCGTTCCACAGCAAAGCCGTGTTTTTCGAACAACTCGCAGAACTGGCTGCAACGGAGCCGATTGCTGCCATATACAAGCTCGTCTCGCGTCTGGATCTTGAGGAACTCGAAGGGGCTCGCCACTTCGCCCGGATAGATGCGGTGGTCGGCGAAATCGATGAGATGGTGACCGTACCCACCGACCCGCGTGACCCGCCGCAGCGATTCGAGTACGTCGCCGATACGGTTCAGGTGCTCGAGGAACGAGATTGAGAAGACCAGGTCCGCCGCGCCGTCGGGCACGCTTAGGTTGAACACGGACTCGTTGCGGTACGGCATTCGATCCCTTGAAAGGCCGGTTGGGTCACCGGCTGCAAGTTTGGGAAGGTCGAACCCTCGCAAGTTTTTCAGCACCTCCTCCGGGGGGATCTGGTCGGGATCGAGGATCCTCTTCGAGTCGATGAGGAACCAACTCGCGCACGTTGCCAGGGCCTTTACGGCCAGCCCCATGTCCTGGACCGGGTCGATGTCGATCGCGTAGGCGCGCTCCGCGCCGAGCATCAGGAACAGGAAAGAAAAGGCGAAGGGATTGAGGGAGCCGCACCCGAGGTCCACAACGGTCGCGCCTTGAAGGTGGGACCGGGGAACAGTCGCCAGGATCGGGCGGATCAGGTCGTAGTAGCGGCGGGCCGAGAAACGGTTGCTGTGGACGTCAAGGGCAGTCTCAAGGGACTGTTGGAGTTGGCTTGCAAGGATCAGATCGGTCTCTGCTTGATAGGTTTGGCCTGCGTACAGGCGGGCCAGGAGCTCCCGACTTAGTTCTGCAATAGAGAAGTCTTTCAGGTCTGCGCTCGGCGCAGGCGTCTGGAGGCGATTCAGCGCCCCGCATTGGGGCAAAGAGGTAACGGGAGAGCGCTTTCGCAAGGCGATCCCGAAACGATTCAGGATCCGCGCTACGCGACCTGCGGTAGGCTTCATCAATCACCCCTGGACCTGTCAAGAAGGGCTTCAATCCGCTCGTGGAGACGCCGCTCTGTGACGTCCACGCTGTACTCGGCCTCGACGCGCTTGCGTCCCGCCTTTCCCATTCGGGCGCACAGGTCCGGATCGCGGAAGAGCCGCTCGATCGCCTCGGCCAGGCGAACGGGATCGTGCTGAGGGACGCAGATCGCCTCGACCCCGTCCGTCACCGCCTCCAGGATCGAACCCGCGTCGGTCGTGACGATGGGGAGGCCGGTTGACATCGCCTCGAGCATCGCCGTCGGAATTCCATCCTTGTCGCCAGAGGCCACCTCGATGTACGGCGCGACGAAGATGCGGGATCGAGCCAGGAGCGACACAACGTCCGGTTGCCTCTTCACGCCGTGCATCACCACACGGTCGACGATTCGGAGCTCCCGAACTCTCGCTTCAACCTCCTCCGCGTATCTGCTGCTTGCCCTGTTATAGGGATCCACCGATCCAACGAGATTTAACCGCACCCCGACCCCGCGATCCACTAGGATTCGGATCGCCTCCAACAGATAGACAAGACCCTTTTTTGGCTCGATGCGGTTTACCGCGATGAGCTCCGGGTCGCCCCCTCTCTCCGGCCGCTCGGCAGGGTTCACGTAGGGGAATCGGGAGAGGTCAATGCCGTTCGGCTTCACGAGGATCTTGGTGTCGAACCGCCCTCCGCCGATGGCGCTGAGCTCATCTCGGATGCGTCGGCTCGTCGCGACGATGACATCCGCCAGTTCGAGGTGCAACCGGACGCATTTCAGGGGGTAGTCCATCAGCATGTGGTCTGCGTAGGCCGTGATGCCGCGCGGGATGCCAAGCAGATATGCGGCCATCATGGTCATGAGGGACTGGTCGTAGAAGAAATAGGAGTGGAGGTAGTCCGCCCCGGCGAGCTCGACATACCGCGCAAACGTAAAGGCCGCCAGGACGACCGGGTCCTGCAGCAGTGCCTCTTCGGCGAGACCTGTGTCTCCGGTGAGCCGCTCGAGCAGGGACTGCACGCGCTGCGGGTGTGAACGGCGGAAGCGGGCAAGGCTTTGTTGATGGATGGACCAGTCGTTCTGGATCACAACCCGGTTGCGCCACAGGTCTCGAAAGGCAGGGTGCAGGTCCCGTCGGGCATTTGTCTTCCAGCAGAAGACCGTAACATCAAGCCCAGCCCGTTCTAGGGCCTGGATCTCCTGGTACACGAACGTATGGAAATAGATCGGGAAGTTCCAGGTCGATGCCACAACAGCCCGATGGTGTGTGGTGGGCCGGCGCGTCGCGCGCGCGAGGGTAAGGGCACACCGGTTCTTCCAGTCCCGAAACCTTCGTAACCTCTTCACGGCAGGAAGGGCGATCTTCGAAAGGCCCAGCCGATTCCACAGGAGGTTCCCGATCCGCCATTCTCGGGAGGCGCGCAACCGGTCGGTCTCCGACTGCAAGTCTTTTTTTTCCTCCTCAACCTGATCGATGTGTCGGCGCAGGAACACCTCCACCCCACGGAGGCTGGAGGCCGTGTCCTCCGAAACCTCGCCGACGTTGCGAAGGAGCCGCAGATAGGGCACCTCATTCCGGAGAGAGATCAGGGATTCGACATTCCCACCGATCGTGCGTTGGAGGTAGTGAGCCTGACGCTGCTCCCCGGCGCAACGCTCCAGCTCTTCCAGGAATTTTAGAGCTTGAGGCGAATGGGCAGCGGACCGGTTGAGATCGCTCTCCCGGAGGAACTCCTTAAGAAAGAGGGTGAAGCCGTTGACCTCGGTGTTGTGCATGACCTGTTCGACGAGCGTCCCGAGGACTCGCTCGAGGCCATTCTCCTCGTCGTTCCGTGGTCGCCCGGTGCTGTCGAGGAGGCGGCGAAGTCCTCCGGCTACGATCTGGTTCACCTCGAGCTGGTAGTCCCAACGGTCCCCTTTATGGAACCATACGGTATTGCTGGGGTGCAGCCTGTAGGCAAGCAGCGTCTCGGGGAGGTACACCAGGGCATTCTCGAGTGCCGCATCGAGAAAGAGCTGCCAATCGAGGCAGTACTTCAAATGCCGAAGTGCGTCTGCGCGTCGGCGCAGGAAGGACGTCCGGCAGAAAAGATTGGAACTGGTCGCAAGAAAGTTGTGTCGAAACAAGGGACCAATGAGCGAGGGGGCTGCGGCCGCGTTCTGGAGGGCCTCGTGGTACCACGACACCCAATCGGCTATCTCGGGGCCGTCGAGCAGGCGGCACATCGAATCGGGCGTAAGGCACCGGCCGTGCGCATCCACAAGGGCGATCCCTGTGGCTGCGATGACGGCGTCGGGCCGTTCTTCCAGGGCGCGCCGGCAGCGCTCGAGTCGTTCCGGATGAAAGAAATCGTCCGAGTCGAGTATGGCAACGTAGGGCGTGCGGATCTCCGTGAGCGCCTCAAGGACGTTGTTTCCCAGTCCGAGGTTGCGAGGGCGGATCACGATTGTGACCCTGTCGTCCGCGGCCTTCTTCGCGCGTTCCACCGTGGCGTCGGGCGAGCAGTCATCGACGACGAGAATCTGAAAATGCGGGTAGGTTTGCGCGAGGGCGCTTTGTAGCGCCATTTCTACGTACGCTTCGTGATTGTACGAGGGGATAAGGACGGTGACGTCAGGCGTCCCGGTCTTCGTGGGCCACGGCACGGGGGTTGGCACCACGAAGGGAGGCTTGCGAACAGTCATCTTGTCGAGACCGTGGTGGCGCGCCCAGACCCCGAACGAGCTCTCGAGCCCCAGCCGAATCATTTCTGCCCGATCTTCCAGGAGGAGTTGCTCTCGGGACCCCTCGTCGCCGTAGACCGCGCGCAGCGCCTGAAGGGCGGCAGGATCGTGGAAGATCGCCTCCCCCCAAAGGGCGAGCCAGCGTAAGCTGAATCGCCCCTGCGCCTGTTCAGCGAAGACCGTCGCAGATACGATTTCATGGATCCAGGCGCCGACCGCGGGCGACTGGACAATCCGTCCCAGCAGGTGCAGCAGCGCGAGGGTGGCGGACTCGTCGCGGAGAGCGGGGTGCGTGATGGGAGGGAGCTTCAGCACAGCGCGACCAGTGGTTTCTTTCGAGCCCTCCTGGAGCGCACGTTCCGTCCGTCCTCGATGGATCCCCCGGCAATCCTCCAGGAACAGGTCGTACTCCTGCAAGGAAACGCCGGCGCATGGATTGGCGCCGGCGAAGCGTTCCCGTTCCGCGCCAAGGGCGAGACAGACAAAACGGATTTCGTCAATGGGCAGTTGGGCGAGCGGACGGCGACCCTCTGCGTCTTCCGTGCCCAGGTGGAGGCGGGCCCGCGCATGCTCGCACGAGGCCGCCAGAGGTCCTACCTCGTACCAGTTCGAGGGGCCCACTTGTAACCCGACTTCGAGGGTGAATGCGCCTGCGCGGCCCAGCTCGGCGCACCGATGGAACTCGGCTAAATCGGGCTGTCCTTCGAAGTCAAGCCGAACGGTTAGGCGTGGGATTGCTGCGAGGAGTTGCCGCGCCTCGTCGAGGTCCCCCAATGTCTGCGCTCGCAACAGGAGGGACGGTGTAGAGCCGGGAACAGGCTCTCGGAGGAGTTGCAAGACATGGCGGACGATGTTCGAAGCTAGCGGCGCGTCACCCACGATTTCGAGTCGTTGGAGAGAAGAGAGCTTCGCTCGTAACTCTTCGAGGACGCTCTGGGGTGGTTCGCTCGCCGCGCTTTGCCTCAGATCGAGGACGAACGCAGTGGAGGGGGAACCCAGCGCCTCAGGGCTGACCGGCTGGCCGGCGCTACGGTTCTGGATGCCTGATGGGAAATTCTGTTGAGGCACTGCCACCGAGATACCTAAAAGCTTTCCCCAGGGCTATGCGGCGTCCTTCCTTCTCTTGCCCAAGGTGGCCGGCAAAGAGGAAAGAATTAGCCCGGGTTCGTTCAATTTGGCCGGATGCTATTCGATATGACCTGTTTAGTCAAGGTGAAATGAAGGCTGAGATGTCCGGATTCACCGGTTGCCCCGCCTAGTAAGCGGAGTATGGAGGTGCTATATTTATCCTTATTGACATATAGGCATGAACATCAGGGCATCTCCTGTATAGAATTCTGAATGGTTGTGGGATATAGTGTGTCCATGGCACACAGCGCCCTTCGGGTCTGCGAGACCTGATCGGGTGGGTGACAGACCGGAGAGGGAACGAGGATGATCTCTCATTCCAGGGAGAGGGGGATAGGCAAGCGGGTGCTTGTGATCCGCTCTGCTAATGTGCACCAGACGGGGAGGGCCTTGCAACGGATCAAAGGAAGGTTCCCGGATGCTCGGGTAACACTCCTTCTCTCTGCCTACCACCAGGAGTATTTTTCCGACAATCCCCTCATCGACACATTGCGCATCTACGATACGTCCAAGGATGGGGTGTGGAGGACAGCTATTACACTCATTAAGGAATTGAGAAAGCAACGTTTTGATCTCCTGGTCATCCTTTCCCCCGCCTCCCCAAAGATCGCGCATCTGTACAGCATCATCCTGTTCTCCCTCTTCATTTCAGCCGAACAGCGGATTATGCTCGACGGAGAAGATCATGAGACCGGCGTGTTCTTCACCTATAAACTCAAGGCCATAATCGACAGTGCGATCTTTTTGATCGGAACTGCAATCGCCAGGGTCGGCACCGGAATCCTCCTAGCTATCCTTCGGAGGTTCAAAAGAGAAAGTCGTTGCGACGGACGAAGCGATAGCAAACACGCAGGAGAGAAGCAAAGACGTATAGGGGTCCTCATTCCGGTGCTCCCTGATCTTTCCCACACCTTTGTCTATCGTGAGATCCTGGGGATGAGGAAGCATGGAGCCGATTTCGTCCCCATCATCCTTGAGGAGGGCGATTCCAGCCCGCTTCATCCGGAGGCGAAGGAGCTTCTGGACATCGCCATCCCTGTGCCACGGATATCACTTGGCCTGCATGTTCTGTATTACCTGTACTTTCTCACTCGTTCCCCTTTGCGCCTGGCGAAGCTTATTCACTTGTACCTGCCACACTGCCGAGGCGATACATTCTTGTTCCTCCGGTTCGCGCACTATCAGAATGTGTATCATCCGATGCGTGCCTTTGCGCTCGCCAGACTGATCAAGAAATTAAAGATTTCACATCTACACGCTTACGGTTCGACGTATCCAGCTACAAGAGCAATGGCCTCCGCCCTGCTGTTGGACATCACTTACAGCTTCAGTACCTTTGTGGATTTCGAGTATGAGACCGATTTCAGGATGTTCTCTGAGAAAATGGAAGGGGCAGAATTCGTCGTGGCAATCACGCGGTACTGCGTCTCACGCATACTTGCAACAACCTCTCTTGACCTTCGCCGGAAGATTCATACGATCTATCTGGGTATCGATCCCGCCTATGGAAAGAACCGAAATCTGCGGGGGTATTCTTCGACGCCTGTAATCCTTGGAATTGGCCGTCTTGTGGAAAAGAAGGGGTTTCGATACCTGCTGGGCGCCGCCGCGATTTTGAAGCAGCGCGGCGTGAGCGTTCGCTGTGCGCTCATCGGAGAGGGGCCGGAGCGGGCCAAACTCGAGGCCCTCGCGGGCAACCTCGGTCTCGGTGGGAGCGTTCAGTTCATGGGCGCGATGCCGAACGATCGAGTCCGGGATTATCTCAAGCCTCCGAATCTGCTTGCGGCGCCCTCGGTCTACGCTTCCGACGGAGAGCGAGACGGGATCCCGACGGTCCTGCTAGAAGCGATGACCTGTGGAGTTCCCGTTGTCTCGACACTTGTGTCGGGTATTCCAGAGTTGATTTCGAACGAGGAAAATGGCCTACTCGTTCCCGGACGTGATGAGGTTGCGCTAGCGGATGCCATTGGGCGGTTGCTAACTGATGCGAAACTGCGGGATCGGTTGACTGAAGGGGGCCGACACACGGTCTCTTCTAAATTTGATATTCACCAGAGTAGCCACCAGTTATGGTCGCTCATTGAAGCGGCGAGTAGAAAGCCATGAGACGAGGCCTGCTCCCCGTCGCGACGGTCGCGTTGTTGCTCTTGGGAACGTGGCCGTGGAGAAGCGCCGCTGGGACATCCGGATGGCTGTTCTCGAACGGGCCTGGCATCCTGGCGACGGGCGAGGGTCCGGGACCGGAGTCAAAGGTTGATCCGAAGATCGCTTCCAGGGTGATGCAGGCCGCGGGAGTGGCATCGGCTCTTTCACAGGCCCAGGCAGATCAGTTTGCCTATCTGACTCGGCCCATGGCAGCACTCGCTCGGTTTGACCAGCGGGAGAGGATCGAGATCTACATTACCCTGGAGGAGGTGACCGAACGTGCCCTTACTGATCTGCGGAATGCGGGGGTGGAGATTGAGATTTATGATGCTGCCCAACGGTTGGTTCAGGGCTGGGCGCTCGTCACGCAGCTCCAGGCTGTCGCAGACCTGCCTGCTGTGAGCTTCATCGACCTTCCGAACTATGGCGTGACCAATTCCGGCTCGGTGACCACGCAGGGCGATGCAGTGATTCAGGGTGACGAAGTGAGAGCGGTGGGGATGACGGGGAGCGGTGTAAAAATCGGGGTGATCTCCGATGGGATCAGCGGCCTCACCTCGAGCGTGTCCTCCGGCGATCTGCCCGCCTCAGGGATTACGATGCCGGCTGCTCCGCTGACCGGGGGCGGTATCTCGCTCGACAGCCCGCTTCCCGGAGCCAACGTCTTCACCTCTACCCCTGTGGGCCGATCCGATTTGACGACGGGCTCGGAAGGAAGGGCAATGCTAGAGATCATCCACGACCTCGCCCCGGGCGCGCAGCTTTTCTTTGCGCCGAATGGTGGCACCTCGCTTGCCTATCAGCGGTCGGTCAGGTGGCTGGTGGCCCAAGGCGTGAAAGTGGTCGCCGATGATGTCCTCTTCTTCAATGTGGGGCCGTACGATGGGACCAGCGCGGTCTCCCTGGAGGCTGCAGCCGCCGTTGCCGGCGGGACCTCGTACTTCGTCGCTGTCGGCAACTATGCGGAGCGACACTACCAGGGTCTCTTCACCGATACTGACGGGGATACCTTCCACGAGTTCGACGTCAGCCTCGGGCTGCCCAGGGTCGATAACGCGGGGGAAACCCTGAACGTGAGGGTCCAGCCCGGGGCGACTGTCGAAATTTTTCTGCAATGGAATGATCCCTTCGGGGCCTCCACGAACGACTATGACCTTTGCGTCCACGATCCCGCCGACATCCCTTCTTCGTTTCTCTTCTGCTCTACGAATTCCCAGACAGGCACTCAGAACCCTACGGAGGTCCTGGTCATTATGAGAAGTGCAAGCGCATCAGGGCCAGGCACCCTCGGCGTCCGGATCAATAAGGTGGGCATGGCAGCTCCGAGGGTATTCGATCTGTTCATTTTTGGGGGAGTCATGAACGAGTTTATCGTGTCGGCGGGGAGCGTCCCGAATAAAGCCGATGCCGGGGGTGGGGTCATCTCGGTGGGCGCGGTCAATTGGCAGACGCCGGATGTGATTGAATTCTTTAGCTCCCGTGGACCGACCGACGATGGCAGGCTCAAGCCCGAATTGGTCGCGCCTGATGGAGTCGCGACCAGCTTGCCTGGAGGGTCTGGCTTCAATCCGTTCTTCGGGACCTCTGCTGCTGTCCCCCACGCGGCGGGCCTGGCGGCGCTTCTCCTCAGCAAGGTGCCGAGCTTGACGCCTCGCCAACTGGGAAGAGCCTTGCAGGACGCGACCCGCGACCTCGGGCCGCTCGGCCCCGACAATACCTACGGTTACGGACTGAACGACGGGTCGGTGTTTACCAGGATTCCTGTTCTTCGCGTGCCGTGATGGCCGGACTCGATCATCCGCTTGACGGGACGGAGGGCAAGATGGGGAAACGTCTGATGGTCTCGTTGCTGATCCTGGGGTTGAGCGTGTCAATCTCCGGCCCAGCCTCAGCCCTAGAGGTCGATCGGGGCGGCTTCGGGGACGCGCTCCTTCTGCCCTACTTCGATGTCAACAACCTGGATACACTTATCAGCATTGAGAGTAATAACATGACGTTTCAGGTGGCGCGCGTCCGGTTTCGGTCGGCCACCACCGGGGCAGACGTCTTAGCCTTCACCCTCTGCCTGACTCCGCTAGGGAGTTGGACTGCAGCGATGACGTCCACCGGCGCGACCGCCCAGATCGTCAGTTCCAGCCCCATGCTGGCGGACGGCGCGCCCGGTCTCAACCGCCTCCTGGCCGGCAACACCACTCGCGGGTATATCGAGGTCATCGGCCTGCGGGAAGGGGGCGCGACCCAGGCCATCTGTTCTGACTCGTCTCAGGGGGCGGCCACCTCAAATTTCTCGCTGCTGGCTCGAACGTACTACGTCGATCCAGCCAAGAGTCCGATCCTGGCCTTCGGAACCAATGCCATCGCTCTCCGGGATTTCTCGACGGTCAAGCTGTCCGAGGACGTGACCCTCTTCGGCAACGAGCAGGTCGCCTGGGCGCTGATTGGTAACAGCAACTTCTCCGGGACCGCCTTCATCTCCCGCTATTTCGTCGATCCCGCGTTCGCGGCCGAGACCCAGATTGTCTTGACCTTTCCAACGGGGGTCGGGGGATGCTCTTCTTGCGCGATCCCCGGCCAGGTGCTCATCACACCGTTCGCAGAGGACGGGACCCCGCTTCCCTCTCTGAGCCGGCCGGCGGGGCAGGTCGTCAATCTGATCATCCTGACAAGCGCCGATCTGGCGTCGCCGTCAGGCCTGTTTCTCATGACGGCCACGCCGGTCACGACACTTCCGGCAATTGGACTGGTGATCCAAACGACCTCCAGCACGAGCGGACTGATCTTTTTCAACGTCTTGTTCCAGGGGCAGCTCTTCTGAGATGATGCAGTAGGCTTCGGCATTGCTCTGTTGAGCCTCCGGCTCATGATGGGCGTCGATGTCGTTCAGGGACGGGTGGTTGAGGGCGCATGACCACGCTCTTGATCGGGGCTAAGGGGCAGTTGGGAAGCGAGCTCCAGCAGGTATTCAATGACCGTAGCCTGGTCTCGCTGACCCATGCCGATCTTGAACTGACCGATCCAGCTCAGATCGGGGAGACCCTCCGCAAACACCGACCCGACCTGATCCTCAACACTGCCGCCTACCATCGCGTCGATGAGTGCGAGGACTACCCCGAGCGTGCCTTTGCCGTCAACGCCATAGCGGTCAGGGACCTCGCCATCGCCGCCAAAGAGATCGGGGCGGTCCTGGTCCACGTTAGCACCGATTATGTCTTTGACGGCCGTCGGCGCCGCCCCTACCGGGAGGTCGATCCGCCTGGCCCGCTAAGCGTGTATGCCACCTCGAAGCTAGCGGGAGAGTATTTCGTCCGGGCGATCCTGGAGCGTCATTTTGTGATCCGGGCCTGCGGGCTGTACGGCTTGGCCGGCAGCACCGGCAAGGGGGGCAACTTCGTCGAGACGATGTTCCGGCTTGCGAGGGAGGGACGGGAAATCCGGGTGGTGGGGGACCAGGTGCTGGCCCCGACTTCGGCCAGGGAGCTGGCGAAGAAAATCCGGCAGCTCGTCGAGACCGGGCAGTACGGCCTCTACCACATCACGAACAACGGGGAGTGTTCCTGGTACCAGTTCGCTTCCGCGATCTTCGAACTCGCTGGTATCCGTCCGCTCCTCACCGAAACGACCAGCGCTGCCTACGGCGCTCGCGCCGTCCGCCCGGCCTATTCTGTCCTCGACAACGAGAAGCTCCGATCCCTCGGGCTCGACGATCTGCGTGACTGGCGGGAGGCCCTCAAGGAGTATCTGGCGGATCGAGAGAAGCGCTAGAAGAGAACAACACTAATGACAACTCCCCGGGTCACAGTTGGGATCATCAATTACGACGACTATCGTCATCTGCCCGTCTGTCTGGATAGCGTCAAGCGGCAGAGTCTGACAGCCGATCGGATCATTTTAGTGGACAACCAGAGCCGCGCATCGGAGATCGCCCCTATTGCCAGCGCCTACCCCGAGGTGCGTCTCCTGTCAATACGAGAGAACCTGGGCTACAGCGGTGGCGCCAATCGGATCATCCGAGAGGCGGACCGGTGTGACTACATCCTGCTGCTCAATCCCGACGCCGTCCTCGACCCTCGATGTCTGGAGGAGATGGTCTGCTCGATGGAGGCGTCTCCACACGTGGGGTCCGTGGGCGGCAAGCTCCTCCTTGGCAACCCTCAGCTCGACGATGGACCACCCGCCAAGGCGCCACGCATCCTGGACAGCACCGGTCACATCATTTACCGAAATCGGCGCATCATCGACCGGGGACATGGCGAGGAGGATCTGGGTCAGTATGACCGGCCTGAGGAGATCTTCAGCGTCTGCGGGGCGGCGGTGCTCTTCCGCAGGGCGATGCTGGAGGAGGTGGTGATCGGCGAGGAGTATTTCGACGAAGATTTTTTCGCCTATAAGGAAGATGTGGATATCTGTTGGCGGGCGCAGTTGCTTGGATGGAGCTCCTTTTACAACCCTGCAGCGACCGCGTTTCACCTGAGGGGATGGAAGCGGAAAGATGATCGTCGGAGCGTTCCCTGGGTCCGGAAGTACCACTCCTTCAAGAACCATTACCTGATGATGATCAAGAATGAGCTCCCCGCGCTGTTCTGGCGGGATTTCTTGCCCATTCTCTGGCTTGGGATCCGGGCAATGGTGTACATTTCCGTCATGGAGCCCACCCTCTGGAGGTCGGTGCTGGATCTCAGGACATACTGGCCCAGGGCCAAGCACAAACGTCGGATCATTATGAGGCGCCGCCGAATCTCCGTGGAGGGGATGGGCCGATGGTTCGTGTAGCGCCATGAGCCTGGCCCGGCGCGCCAGCCTCAATATCGCCTTCAAGGCGTTGGGGGAGGTCAGCCGTCTGGCCTGGGCCGCGCTGGTCACCGGTGCCGCGTGCGCCATCAACGTCGCCGGCAATCTCCTGTTTATCCCGGTCCCCGGTTTGAGTACAGAGAGGAGGGGATCATGAATCGGACCCACCTCCGCTTCTTCACCAAGCAGAGCGCCGAGGTCATGATTCGGGAAGCTGGATACGAGGCGCTTGAATTCCATCCCGGCGCCACACGAATGCCAGGCGTCTTGCTCAGGGCATGGCCGACCCTGTGCGCGGTCCACCTGGTGTTCAAGATCGCCCCGCGAGAGGCAGGGTCTTGATCTCCGAGGCGAGGGTGGCCCTCGTTCACGATTGGCTGACCGGTATGAGGGGGGGAGAACGCTGTCTGGAGGCGCTGTGCGACCTCTTTCCGGGCGCTGATCTCTTCACCCTGCTTCACGTCAGGGGAAGCGTGTCGGAGATGATCGAGCGCCGGCGGATCCACACGTCGGCCATCCAGAGCCTCCCGTTCGCGAAACGCCGCTACCGCCACTATCTTCCGTTCTTCCCCTGGGCTATCGAGCGGTTCGAGCTCGATGGATTCGATCTGATCCTGTCCGGCAGCCACTGCGTGGCCAAAGGGGTCAAGGCGCCCCCCGGCGCCCTGCACATCGCCTACGTCTATACCCCCATGCGATACATCTGGGACATGCAGGATGCCTACGTTGGCCCGGGGCGGATGGGGCCGCTGTCTCGGGCTCTGCTTCGGGCCGTCGCGGGCCGGCTGCGGCGGTGGGATCTCGAAGCCAACGCCCGTGTCGATCACTTTGCTGCCATCTCCCGACACGTCGCAGGTCGGATCTGGCGCCACTACGGGCGGGAGGCCGAGGTCATCTATCCACCGGTGCAGACCGCCCGATTTCGCATCGCGGCACGGACGGATGACTACTACCTCCTGGCCGGAGCCTTTGCGCCTTACAAGCGGCTCGACCTTGCTGTGGCGGCCTTTAACCGTCTCGGGCGACGCGTGGTCATCGTGGGCGACGGGCAGGAGGGCCGTCGCTTGCGGCGCATGGCCGGCCCGACCATCGAGTTCCTTGGCTGGCGCCCCGATCACGAGGTGGCAGCGTTGCTCGCTCATTGCCGCGCCCTGGTCTTCCCTGGCGAGGAGGATTTCGGGATCCTGCCGGTCGAGGCGATGGCCTGCGGGCGTCCCGTGATCGC
>CAZCMC010000012.1:0-19628 GCA_964499665.1 uncultured bacterium
ACCTCCACAGTTGATTAGCGGGCCAAGCGCGGCCCGCGTCGGGCGAATGGCACATCATAAAGGCGATTTCCCGACGACTCATCTGCAATTCAAACTTTGATTGTCGGGGGGTCGCCGACATAAAGGCCCTTATCGGTCCTCCGGGACACGCTGAGGGGGGGGGCGAGGCCCCCCTCCCAATGTTTCTAGCGAGGGGGAGGCGGTGGTGGTGGCAGCATGTCCGGAGTCATCGGACTGCCCGCCGGAGGTGGAGGTGGTGGCGGCAGAGGCGGGGCTGCGGCTGTGCCTCTCCGATAGGCGCCGCGTATGACCCCTGGGATCTGATTGCCCTTTGCGTACATGCACTGCTGGTACGCGATGTCGTACCGCTGCTGCGCCTGGGCACCCGAGTACTGAGCGGCGCCGACCCCACCGGCTGAACCAAAGAAGAGGCCGCCCCCGGCACCGGCTGCGGCGCCCAAGGCGGGATTGCCCGCGGCCGCGCCGATCGCGGCGCCGGCGGCCGCCCCGAGGACGGTGCCGATCAGCGCGCTCGTGAAACCGCTCTCGTTGGCGGCCTGTCCTGGTGTCGTTCCCGCCTGCTGGTAGGCCCACTGCCGGCACATCGCATCATCACCCTGGAACTGCTCGAAGGACTTTCCACCGCCCGGCAGCACCATCACGCTCGGGCCCGTTGGCACCGTCGCGCAGGCGCCGAGAAGCGGCACCAGGATCAGCAACCCGATCCATCGCCTGATCATGTCTTCGTCCTCGCTCCTTGCCCGAGCGCCTCAACGAGGAGGCGAAGGTGGCTGCGGCGACACCGGCTGCCAGCCGCCCGGACACTCGCTGACGTAAGGGTAGTACCCCTGCGGGTTCTGGCAGTAGTACCAGTATTGCTGGGCCTGAGTATCCTGCTGGATATACGTCTGGGGCGACGACTCGACCACCACCGGCGGCGAGTAAGCCGGATATCCGTAGGGATACGGATACGCATACGAGTACGGGTAGCCGTAGGGATACCCCCAGAATGGAGCGGCGAGACCCACACCGACGGCGACACCAGGTCCCCACCAGCCCCAGCCGCCGCGCCAGCCTCCGTTCCAGCTCCCGCCGCCACCATGCCAGCCGCCGCCCCAGCCCCAGCCGCCGCCGCGCCAGCCTCCGTTCCAGCTCCCGCCGCCACCATGCCAGCCGCCGCCGGGCGCGCCGCCACCGCCCATGGCGCCGCCCCCCCGTGAGCCGCCGCCGCCACGCTGGGCGTAGCTCGGGACGGCGGTCGAGGCGAGCAACGCAATCACCAAGCACATCCCAACCGCAATTGAGCCATGCACATGCCTTTTCATCGCTCCCGCTCCTTGGGGGTAGGGGGTAGCCGACATAAAAGCCCTGTATCGGTCCTCCGGGACACGCTACAGCAGCATCAGTTGGCCGGCAGCATGTCCGGCGGCGAGCAACAAATGGTGGCGATCGCCCGGGCCCTGATGACCACGCCCAAGCTGATCCTCCTGGATGAGCCCTCCCTGGGTCTCGCTCCCAAGTTCGTCACCCTGATCTTCGAAAAGCTCCTGGAAGCCTCCTGCGGGCGGCTCTTACTGCTTCTTGAAAATGTCCACGGCGATGCCGACGGCGGGGATCGTCCCCTTGTTCTCGACCCAATGATGAGTCGTCTCATTGTTCTCGGACCAGGAGTCACCCGGGCGATACTCCTTCGCCACGCCGCTCATGTAGGAGATCAACGTTCCGTCGAGCAGATAGAAGAATCCGGGCCGCGGCGCCGGATCCTTGTGGCTATGCAGGCCGAAGACTCCTCCGGGCGCGAAGGTCACCAACCGCATCCGGAACTGGCGGCCCTGCATCCCCTCGATCTCCGGGCCGAGATCGATGGCGTGGAGGGAGGTAATCGTCACGCCTTTGGTCTCCGTCGGCGCGGCTTGCTGACCGCTGCCGACCCCGACCCCTCCGACGAGCACAAACCCGAGAACCCACACTGCCGCTTTGAGGAACCGCTTCCGATCCATGGGGCCTCCTTTCTGGACTCACAGTGACTAGGAATGTCGGCAAGACAATCGAGAAGTCCGAGTCGGGGGTACGCCAGCCGATTCCAAGAGGGGACTCCGATTGCGGCGCCACTCTATGCGGCCCCCCGGGCGGTTGTGGGTAGCCGACATAAAAACCCGTTATCGGTCCTCCGGGACACGGTACAGCGCGGATGAAGAGCCTGTCAAGAAGAAAGGTTGACGACGAGGGAGGGCGGAAGCCTGCGAAGGATGGGCCGGGCTTCCAGGTGGACGGGCCACGGGCGTGGGTGTGGCATCTGAGCGGGGCAGGCGCTGAGGCGCGCGGTCAGGTAGGCATGTCGGCAACGAGGTCAGCGGCGCGAGCCGGAGGGGACCGGGGTGGGCAGAGGACGGGGACCTCGGTCGGGCGCCCGAGGTGCGCGAGGGCGAGACGGCGCTCGGCGATTTGAAGGTTCGATGCGCCGAGCGCCGTCTGTCCCGACTCGATGGCTAGCTCACGGCAGCGGCGGCGGCAGTACGCCAGCTTCCCCGAGCAGGTCCTGGGCGCGGAAGACCCCGCCGTCGGGGCTCCAGTTCCTTCGGTAGTAGGACCTGACGTCGCCAGCGAGCAGCCCGCCCATCACCTCGGCCACGATGCGGCTGCCGACGGGGCCCAGCTTCGCGCCGCCTTGGACGATCTTCGACTCCGCCAGGATGTAGAGCCACAGCGGCGCCTCGCCTAAGTAGGAGGTGTCTGTATAAAGGGCCGCTAAGCGCGGGATATTCGATACGATCTCAAGATTCGTATAGACGTGGATGCTGGGGTCGTCGAGTTGCAGACGCGCCGCGACGGCCTGGCCACTCGGAAGCCCGTACTCGCGTGCCCGCTGGATGTTGCGCTTCGCGAGGATTGCAGACCCTTCGGGTTCCGCCCCTGGGATCGGCAGCCCGAAGAGGCCGCTCGACAGCAGCGTGTCGATCTTGCGGCTGATGTTTGCCGCCACCTGGGCGGTGTTCGGCTGACCGGTCGAGGACTGGCCGTCGACGGGGAGGAAGTTGGGCCAGAAGATCTGGTGATCGGTCGCGATCTGCCGTCCGCCGTGGAGGTCCTGAACGTTGAAATTGTTGAATACCTGAAGCTTCGGCCCGTTGCCCCCGGTCACGGGGTTCCGGGTCATGATGTAGGCCTTGCGCACCTGGGAGTGGCCGAAGCGATACGCCGCCACCGCGAACTCCACTGGCATCACACCCTTGAACGCCTGCTGCGGGTCGTAGTACTTGGTGTGGATGCTGCCGTCGGAGCGGAACACGTCGGCGTAGACGTCAGCGTCGAGCACCTCGGGCAGGAACTCGTGGACGACGATCCACTGGTACTGCCATCTCAGCAGCTCGCGGGCGTGCTCGAGGTTGTAGCCCTGATCGATCAGAGCGTTGTGGGCGCGCAGGAACGCGACATGGATCTGCGCGATCACCTGGTTCTCGTCGTTGCGTCCCTCGTTGATGATCGCGGGACAGGGGTCATTGGTGGAAACAGTGGGATTTGGAGTTAATACTGCTGCTGGGCACGAGCGCGGTAGGTCGCGGCCATTGACCTTGAAGTGCAGCTTGTCCGCGTCGTACAGCTCGGGATTGACCTGCGGGCCTCCGCCGTACACGCTGTCGAGGTTGAAGCGCGGGTCGCGGCTGTTGGGGATCGTGTTCGGGTCCACGAACTCCGTCGGCAGCGGCAGCTTGTCCAGCGTCAGGTCGTGATCGATGAACTGTCCGAGGTAGGTGAAGAACGACGGCACGTCTTTTGAAGGATCCCCGACCACAGAATTGTCGTCGCCAGCACTGGCGGGGAGCGGCGCTAGCGTCGCACTGACGTTCTGATCGAACAGCGGCCCCATCAATGGTCCTGATGGTGATGGCACTGCCGTCTGCGAGGTGCATGGGGCAGGCGCCGGCGCCACAGTTTGGCCGCACGTGAGCGCGGTCAGCGCGGCGTCGCTGGGCGCGTCGTAGGCGGGGAGGTCGGGGAACATCCGCCCGAACATCGGCGGTTGTCCGGGGGGGCTGGTGTTGGGGCTTGCAGCCGCCGCGTCCAGGAACACGGGCGACAGAGCCAACGGGAGTGCAGCTACGAGGACCGCGAGCAGCATGTGGGTTGAAAGCAGAGAAGCCCTCCATATTGGGGGGTCACAGGTTCGGTGGTTTATCCCCAGACTTTTGACTAGAGCCGACTTTGCGATGCGGGCATACAATGACTCTTCTCCTAGGCAGGCTGCCTGGTTTAGAGTAAAGAGCGACGCGGGATACATCATGCCAACGGCACGATGGCCGCCAGCGCAGGCTTCGCAAGCTCTGTGCCACCGCCAAGTGCCCGGAATTGCGTGTGGACCCAGTCCGGCAAAGTCGGCGGGGCAGGTAAGGGTTACGTGCTGGAGGGAAAAATTTACGTGGCGATCGTCAGAGCGTAGCCGACATAAACGCCCTGTATCGGTCCTCCGGGGCACGGCACAGCGCGGATGAAGAGCCTGTCAAGAAGAAACGTTGACAACGAGGGAGGGCGAAAGCCTGGGCGGAAACCTGCAAAGGATGGGCCGGGCTTCCAGGTGGACGGGGCACGGGCGTGGGTGTGGCATCTGAGCGCGGCAGGCGCTGAGGAGCGTGGAGTTAGCGCCTTGGCCGCTCACGTAGATCGAAGAGTTTGGCGCGGATGGTCTGTGCGGAGGTCGCAGCGACACGGATCGTCTTGAAGCGAGCATGCTGACCCGAGACGATTCGAAGGCGGGAGATCGGCAGGTCGAGAGCCCTGGCTAACAGGCGGAGGCAGGCCTCGTTGGCCCGCCCCTCCAGCGGCGGCGCGGTCACCCGGAGCTTCAAGATGCCGTCGGCCTCGCCGACGATCCCTTCGTGGGATGACTTCGGCTGCACGTGAACACGAAAGGAGGCGGCATCGCCCTCCTGTCGAACCAGGACCATCAGCGAAGTCGCCAGGCCAGTTCGCTCAGTGAAGCGACCAGGAACTTCTGGATAAAGATGATCGCGAGGATGGCGACGAGCGGAGAAAAATCGATCCCCCATCCCCTCATCGGAAGCATCCGCTGGATCGGGCGGAGGACTGGGTCGGTAGCGCGATAGAGAAACTGGACGATCGGGTTCCAGGGGTCGGGATTGACCCAGGAGACGATGGCCCGAATGATGATGATCCACATGTAGGCGGTGAGGGCGATGTCGAGGATCGTGGCCAGAGCGTTCAGCAGGTTACCGGCGATGAACATTCATCCTCCCTAGTGCTCCCCAACTATTTCGACCTAACTTGGTGGGGCATCGTGCCGGGCCAAGAAACGAGCATAGCAAGGCGCGGACCCTAGGGCCGACCGAGACGTACATACTCCGGTACGTCGCAGGGAGCGCCCTAGGGGCCAGCAACGCCGCTAGGCGAAGTTATTTGGAACGGCACTAGCGTTTGCCGAGTTCACGGGACCTAATCGTCGCAGCCTCCACCGCCTCCATCAGGGTCCCACGCAGCCCGCCGCTTTCCAGGGCATGCAGGCCGGCGATGGTGGTTCCGCCGGGAGAGGCGACCATGTCTTTCAGCTCTGCCGGATGTCGCCCGCTCTCAAGGACCATCTTTGCGGCGCCCAGGACGGTCTGGACGGTCAGCAGCCGGGCCACGTCCCGCGCAAGCCCCATCTTTACGCCGGCATCGGCCAGCGCCTCGATGAACAGAAACACATAGGCTGGACCGCTGCCGCTGAGTCCCGTCACCGCGTCGAGGTGCTTTTCCTCGACCACGACCGCTTTACCCACCGCTGAGAAAATCGCCTCGGCCATCTGTAGGTCTTGAGCGGTCGCGTGCTCTCCCTTCGCAATCGCGGCGGCACCGGCAAGAACGAGGGCCGGCGCGTTGGGCATGACTCGGATGATCCGGGCCTTTGCCGGGAGGCGCTCAGCGATAAAGGCGATCGGGGTGCCGGCGGCGACCGAGATGATCGTCTTGGTCTGATCGACAGTCATGGCGATCCCCTTCAGCGCCGCCTCCATGTCCTGCGGTTTCACCGCGAGAATCAGGATTGAGGCCTTCGCCGCCACGTCTCGGCCCTCGGCGACAGTCCGGACGCCGTACCGCTGATCAATCCCCTGCCGCCTGGCCTCGACGATGTCCGAGGCGATAAGTCGGTCGGCGGTCACCAACCGAGCCTCGAGCAGCCCGCGGATCATGGCCTCGGCCATGTTACCCGCCCCGATGAACCCGATGGTCCGGCCTTCTAACACGGAACCCTCCTCATGCCCAAAACGGTCTTTCGTCTTATAACGTCAAACCCTGAGGGAGTCAAGGAGATTTGCCCACGAAGAACTCCTTGCGGTGACGGAGAAATTGCGATATATGGTGGTGGCTGTCGATTCTGACGAGTGGCAGCCGAGGGGGAGAAGGAGCTGATGCGACGAGCGAGGGTACGAGTGCCGGCCTCGACGGCCAACCTGGGGTCCGGGTTTGACACGCTGGGGATGGCGCTCACCCTTTACAACGAGGTCGAGCTGACCGACGAGGGGGAGGGGGTCCAGCTTCTTGTCGAGGGCGAGGGGAAGTCGGCGCTGGAGAAGGCGGGGGCCCACAATCTCGTGCTTCGGGCGGCTCAGTCAACGCTGAGGGATCTCGGCGCTCACCCTTCCGGACTATGCGTGCGGCAAATCAACCGGATCCCACTGCGGCGCGGCCTGGGAAGCAGCGCGGCAGCCTGCCTCGGCGGGATCGCCGCGGCGGCCCGCCTGGTCGGCGTCGAACTCTCCACCGACGAGATCCTCGCCCGAGCCCTTCCGTTGGAGGGTCACCCCGACAACATTACACCTGCCCTGTTGGGCGGCTTGACCGTTTCCGCCATCGTCGAGGGCCGCGTCGTTTCTGCCAGGGTCCGCGTCCCCAAACGCCTGAAGGCTCTGGTTGTGATCCCAACGCTGGAGATCTCCACCAAACGTGCTCGCGAGGCACTGCCCCAGCAGGTGCCGCACCAGGATGCTGTGTTCAACTTGAACCGCATCGCCTTGCTCCTGGCCGGCCTCATGACCGACAGGCTCGACCTGCTGGCGGCCGGGACAGAGGATCGCCTTCACCAGCCCTACCGGGCGGCCCTGTTGCCAGGGATGGAGGCGATCCTTGAAGAGGGGCGTCGCGCCGGCGCGCACGCGACCTTTCTTAGCGGCGCTGGCTCCTCGTTGCTTGCACTGATCAGCGAGGACGGAGAGGAGATCGGCCGCCGCATGGGCGAGCGCTGGCGCCGCGAGTTCGGCATCGAGAACAGCGTTCGCCTGCTGGAGATCGACCGCCAGGGGCTCGTCTACCTCGAGTGACTGGGCCCCTAGTGTTTTCCGCTTGAAGCCCAAGCAGATATGTAGTATAGATTGTAATACAGGAGGTGGTTGGAGTGTCTACCAGTGTGCGTCTTGACCCTGAGCTTGAAGTGCTGGTCAGGAAAACGGCTGACGTCTTGTCTGTCAACAAGTCTGCTGTGATCAGAGAGGCTATCCGGGTCTTTTGCAGAGAGACGTTGCAGCTCAGGGGCCGTCGGCCATACGAGCTTGTGAAAGACTTGATTGGTTGCGCAGAGGGTGGCCCCCAAGATCTTGCAGAAAACAGCCGCAAGCATCTCGCTGAGATTTTCAGTGCCAGACAGGCGCGCCGTCCTCGTTGATACGGGGCCACTGGTGGCCTTATTCAACAAGAACGATACCTACCATGAACGATGCGTCCGGTCATTGAAAACTCTCCGATCTCCCTTGCTAACCGTTTGGCCCGTTATCACCGAGACCATTTACCTTCTCTCCTTCTCAGGTCCAGCCCAAGATGCCCTGTGGGAATGGTTCACACGTGGCGCCTTGAACATCGCGGAGCTGTCCGGCATGGATATCCCGAGAATTCAGGAGCTGATGAAAAAGTACTGCGATCTTCCCATGGATCTCGCAGATGCGGCCCTGGTTCGGGTTGCCGAGCGCGATAAACTCCGCTCGTTGTTCACCCTGGATCTTCATGACTTTCGCCTGTACCGTCCATCCCATGTCAGATCGCTCAGCCTGATCCTTGTCTAGTCGTGTTTTTCTAAGACCCTAGATAGGCGCGTGAGCGAACGCTTGTTGCGGCAGGGATGAGGCGGTTTGTCCTCAGGGCTATCTGGCAGGCCTGTCACGCGGCCTGGTCGAGCCTCGGGCCGCCTTTCACACCGACCACGTTAAAGGCGACCACCGGCTTCTGAAATCCCTTTACGGTGAGTGGCCCGACCTCGACTACATCGATCAGGTCCCGGACCAGCTCATAGGTCCGCTGGGTGATCATGATCTGGCCGGGCTTCGCGACATTGACGAGCCGGGCGGCCAGGTTGACCTGCGTCCCCATAACCGGGTTGACCAACGGGATGGGGGCCTTCATGGCCGCTCTTTCAATCAATTCCTGACCTCCCCTTCTTCACTTCCCCTGGCTCGGCTCCACGCTGATGACCTTGACGTCGAAGGTCAGCGACATCCCGGCCAAGGGATGGTTGGCGTCAAGGACGATCGTCTTTTCCTTGATCTCTTTGACCTGGACGGGAATGGGGGGGCGGTCGCCGTTTCGGACCATGAGGGAGAACCCGACGCGTTGCGCTTGGGGCGGAATCTGCTCCTTGGGCACCTCGATCAGTGGTCTGACAGATCCATAGGCCTCCTCTGGCCGCACGGTGACCCGCTTTTGATCGCCGGCGTGCAGACCGCTGAGCGCCTTTTCCAACCCCGGGATGATCTGCCCCTCCCCATCGATATACGTGAGGGGCTCCTTCCCCTTGCTGGTGTCCAGGACCTTGCCCTTCTCGTCTGTCAGCGTATACTCGATTTTCACGGTGGCACCCTTCTGAATCTCCGGAGCGTTCGTCTTGTCCTTGGCCGCCGTCTTTTCAGGCAACTCGGCAAGGGCGAGCCCCGCGACAAAGGCCAGAAGCATTACCGGTGTGCTCAGAAGGATCGAAGCATATCGGACCCTCAGCATCATGCATCCTCCGTTTCGTGTTATCGTAGTCAACAGAGCCGCGAACATCCTGGTGCTCCTCCAACCATTTTGCCCTAACTTAGAGCTTATCCTTAAATAATTCATAGCTTTCGAATCCCCCTTTGAAAAAGGGGGAATTAGGGGGATTTGCCTTGGGACGCCTTGGGAAAATCCCCCCTCACCCCCCTTTTGAAAGGGGGGAATCCTATTTACGGATAAGCTCTTAGTGGGGCATCGTGCCGGGCCAAGAAACGAGCATAGCAAGGCGCGGACCCCAGGGCCGCACCCACTTCGCGGGTACCCGGCGTACATACGGTGGTACGTCGCAGGGAGCGCCCTGGGGTGAAGCCTCGTCGCTAGGCGAAGTTAGTTGGAACGGCACTAGAGCGATACTACGCCCACCGCCATGCGTGCGCAATTGAAAAGTGTCGTACCCTCAGCGGCCCACGAGGGAGGAATGATGAGTCAAGTTGCCGGGTTGGGATTGTGCGTCACCTGTCAGCATGGCCGAACAGTGACCAGCCGTAAGGGTTCGACCTTTCTCTTTTGCCGCCGATCGGAGCAGGACACCCGCTATCCAAAGTATCCGCCCTTACCGATGGTTCGATGTCCCGGGTACGAAGAAACGAGGAACGGCGTGACTGAAGCAATCTCAAAAAAGACGAGATTGCCGCACACCCTGAGGGCTATACTGACCATGGCTGCAGTGTTTCACCGGTCTAGGGGTTTAAGGTATTCCGGGTAAGGTATGGAAATCGCACCACAATCGCCGTCGGCATCAAGAGCTCAGCATCCGTGCTATACTGCCATAAGCCTGGCCTATATTGACCAGTATACTCACTAGTTAGGCCCTACCCGGCGACTGCGATATGATGTGTAAGGATGACCGTTCGCTTCTCTCGATCCCGAAACCGAGCAGCCGCACATCTACGGGAACGCTGTCGATGAAGGCGAAGTCATTGATGTCCTCACGAATCCAGGCGAGGATCGTCCGGGTCGAGAAGGATCCCGGGTCGCAATTGGCAAGACACGAGCGGGGCGCTACCTGCGCGTGATCTATGTTCCCGACCCGGAACCGGATAGCGTATTTGTGATCACCGCGTATGAACTGCGAGCAAAGCCGCTGACCGCGTATCGACGGCGCCGCCGTCGGAAAGGCCAGAGATGAAACAGAGCAAATTTCCGCCAGGCTGGGACGAAGAGCGGGTCCGCCGCGTGCTGGACCATTACGAGCAGCAGGCGGAAGAAGAGGCGGTTGCTGAGGACGAGGCGACTTTTGAGGACCAGACTCAAGCCGTCGTGGAGGTCCCGAGGGAACTGGTCCCCGCGATCCGGGAACTGATCGCAAAGCACACGGAGTCCCGGAGGGCCTAACTAGCCGTTGGAACTGACGCGGGCAGGGCCGCAGCTCAGCCGACACAAGAGCGAGCTTGCGGACGACTGGAGACTGGCGCAAAATCGGAAACCCCTTAACCGGATCGACCCATTGGAGTAGCCCGTGATGGTGCCGAAGATCGTTGAAGCACGGTATGCGGGTGGTTAGTGGTTACAGGGTATGGCTTCGTTTCGCGGATGGGGTGGAGGGCGAGGTAGATCTCGAGAAGGAGCTATGGGGCGAAATGTTCGAACCTCTCAGGGACCGCGCCACCTTCGGCAACTTCCGGCTCGATGAGGAGCTGGACACGTTGGTCTGGCCCAATGGGGCCGATTTCGCCCCCGAGTACCTTTATCAGCAGCTCCGCCCTAACTTCACACTCAAGCCGGCGCCGAAGGTCAGCGCAGCTTAACGCGAGCGTTCGGCGGAAAGGGGGGTCAAGCAGCCGCGAGCTTCTTGACGCGAAGCGACCGGCTTGCCTGTCGGTCCCATCGATATTTTTATCCCCCTGGCTGTGTCTGATGCGCATCAGGCGATCCTTCACCGAGATATCGAGGCGAGCATCCCGGGTCGGGAGGGAACGGAGAACCGCTACGGTAACCACTTCTGGCATGACCACCTCGACAAGTCCGAGGGCAAGCCTATCACCGTCATCGTATGCTACCTCGCCTCGCGTCACGTATTCGAGGGACGACGGCTGGCCTCAACGAACCGAACGCTCAGCCAGGAGGAACGAAAGGGGCTGGCGCTCTTTTTGGGCCCCGATCGGCGCGTACCGATTTCGCATCTCCATACATCGCATCTCCACCCAAAAACAGAGATAGGCTTACCAACGCCTCGAAGTACCTGTCATTGCGAGCACCCAAAGGGTGCGTGGCAATCCGACACGCAGTGTCGTTGCGAGGCGAAGCCGAGGCAATCCCCGAGATTCCTCGCTCCGCTCGGAATGACCTTTCAGGTCAGATTGCTTCGTTTCACTCGCAATGACGATTCCTATCTCTGTTCTGGGGCTCCATAAATCGCTTGACTTTTGGGAACATACCTGCTAGAGGCTAGAGTTCCCCCAGGAATGGCTTTCTTTATCAACCCTCAGCGTAGAGAGGAGATGGGCAGTGCGCGGTCTTCGCAGTGATCATTCGTTGCGAACCTGTTCGGCGTCTGTCACGCTTGTCGCTTTCTTGTTATGGTCCCTGGCCTCCGGCACGCCGTTATTCGCCCAGTCGCTTGAATTACCCATCGGTTTGGCAACGGGGTCGAAAGAAGCGCAGATTGCATTGGACGGAAAGCGATGGACCAGCCTGGGGCATTCTTCCAGTCCGGTGTATGAAGGAACATTGATCCGGACCGGGAACGGCGTTGCCTCCGCTCTCCTCAAAGACGGGACCCAAATCGAACTCCAGCCCAGGAGTCTCATCGAGGTCTCCGGCTCGCGGGAGGCTCCCGTGGTGAAGATTGCAGTGGGTCAAATGCTCTTCAGGATCCCGCCTCCCTCCCAGACAATTCTTGTGACCCCAAGCGTCCGATACCAAGCCCTCGCGAGCAACCTGGGGAATGGCCCCGCTGTCACAAGGGTGGGCGCAGCCACCCCCAATTCGCTCGACCGGATGGGGGAGGTTTTCGTCAACCAGCGAGGGGGCTCCCGCATCGGGATGCGGAAAGGCCAGATGCTCGCGAAGCCGCTGAACGATCCAGGCCTTCACATTGTCAAGACCGGCCAGAGCGTCTACATTCCGCAGGTTGGCGAAAGGGACTCCTCATTCAACGCGCTGCTCGCCCAGGCTCTTCCTGCTACAGGGGGAGCATCTAGAGAGTTGACCCCCTCCCTTGCCACGATTCCTATGTATGATCCGTTGGGCAGAAGCGTTGGATACTGCGGGTATGATGGCTCCTTCGTGGTATCCCCTGGTATTACCCGTGATCTGCAGGCTCCCGTTCCGTCCCTCGCGCTCCCACCGGATGCCCTCGCCAGACCCGATGTCACCCCCGTCTTCACGGTGGAGCCGGCGTACGTCGGAAATCTTCTCGGACCCGGCTTCACCGAGGCTGGTCCGCTCCAGTGCGAGTGCCGCTCCATTCCTGTGTATGATCAGGCCGGAAGAAGCCCTGGTTACATCCGTCAGGATGGCACCTTCGTGTCGTCGCCAGGCTTCACCCCACCGTTGACGACCCCCCCCCTGCCGAGAAGCTACCGCCCGATGCACCGTCCGATGCCAAGCCGATCTTCATGGTCAATGGAGTATACGTTGGGTATCTTCTCGGCGATGGCACACTCCGAGATAGTAAACTCTCCGAGGCCGTTGCGCTTTGCGGCGCGGCGCCAGTGCTGGCTGCGGCCGGGGCTGGGGCTATCATCGGAGGCAGTGCAGTGGGGGGTGGACTGCTTATCGGGCTGGCGTTCCTCGGTGGCGGCATCGCGGCGGCTGTGGTGACTTCCCAGAATGGCAGCAACGTTACTCCGTAGGGAACGCGCTGCATCTCTAGAAACAGGGTGGTTATTGGATCTGAGACGCTGAGACTATGACGAACCGGGCCCGCCTCATGTATTATATTGGGATGGGGGCTGTCTTGGCAGGGTGTGCGTCGAGCGGCCCATCCAAAGAAACCCTGATGGCGATGGCGTCTGTCTCGAAAACCTCTGAGCAGGTTGGAAATGTGGCACTGAATAGCAGGATTCTCAGCGGCACCTCCCAGGAAGATTTAGCAGGCGTGGACTACATTATCGGCGCGGGGGATCTTCTCGTCATCTCAGCGCTCGACGTCAGCGAACTGGAGAAGGTGAAGGTGCGAGTCGGAACAGAAGGGTTCATCAGGCTGCCGCTGGTTGGCACGGTCAAAACCAGGGGGATTACCGCCCGGCAGCTAGAGGGCGAAATCGCCGACCGGCTCGGCGCGAAATACGTGCACGATCCCCAGGTGAGCGTCTTTATCGAGGAGTACAGGAGCCAGCGGATCGCCATCCTGGGCGAAGTCAACAAGCCTGGGGTCTACGAGGTCAGCGAGAAGCGGATGCTCACCGATATGCTGGCCCAGGCAGGAGGGCTCTCTCCAAGCGCGGATAAGGTTGTCTATATCTTGAGAAAGACCGCCAGCGCGGGAAATGGGGCGGCGGCTTCAGGGGAATTGCTCAAGATCGATCTGGAGCAGCTCCTAGGCGGCGAAGATAATTCGACGAATGTCAAAGTCGGATCGGGAGACGTCATCAGCGTGCCCAAGTCCGGGGAATTCTACCTTGGCGGCGCCGTCAGGAAGCCCGGGGCATACCCGATCAAAGGAAAGCTCACCGTTGATCAGGCGATCTTTCTTGGAGGAGGTCTCAGCAACGAGGCCGACGTGACGAACACCCAGGTCCTTCGGGACGTCGGTGGCCCTACGAACGAGGTGTACCAGCTCAACTTGGAGCAACTCGCTCAGGAAGCGAAGCCTGGAATGGTTCTCCAGAAGAACGACGTGGTCTTCGTTGGCACAAGCGAGTCAAAGGCGTTTCTCTACGGGGCCCTTGAATTCCTAAAATCGGTTATCCGAGTCGGAGTTGGGGTCTCATCAAACGCCACGTTCTGAAAACCACTCTCACGTATTCGGCGAGGGAGAGAGGTCCCCTGCCGATGCAACGCAAAGGAGGCGGCTCTCGCGCATGGACGCCATAGCCAAACGAGATGGGGGTTCGCTAAGCACGCGCGACCTCCTGTTGCAGCGCTACTACCTCCCTGAGGGAAAGGAGGTCCATCTCCTCCACTATTGGCAGATCATCTTCAAGCACCGCTGGACGGTCCTCACCTTCTTCATCATCATCGCCACCACCGTCGCGATCTACACCTTCACACTGACGCCACTCTACCGAGCCAGCGCCACCCTCAAGATCGATCGAGAGCGACCTCAGATCCTCTCGTTTCAAGAGATCGGTTCCCCTGGGGGCCTCCACTATGACCCCGAATTCATGGGCACCCAACAGAAACTCCTGCAGAGCCGGAGCCTCGCCAAACGGGTCGCGGACATGCTCAAGGCAAGCGGCCAGCCGATCGTCGGGGGTCAAGAGCGCCCTACTTCCAGTGAGAAAACGGATGGCCTTCTCTCCTGGCTCAGAAATCCCTTCAGCCGACAGAAGGCTTTCACTCCGCAGGCGAGTGGTGATCAGTCCCTCGCCCCTCAAACCGCCGAGTCCCAGCAAGCCAACAGCCTTTCCGGCATGCTCACGATTGAGCCTGTCAAGTCCTCAAGCCTGGTGAAAATCACTTTCACCACCCCCTCGCCTTCTCTGTCGGCGCGCCTCGCGAACGCCTGGGCCAAGGCCTTCATCGATCAGAGTCTCGAATTCAAATACAACGCAGCCACCCAGGCCACCGAGTGGCTCTCTAAGCAACTTCAGGAGGTCTTGACGAAACTGGAACAATCGGAAGCGACGCTCCACGCCTTTGCGAACGAAAAAGGGATCCTGACCATTGGAGAAAAGAAAGACATCGTCACCACCAAACTGGCCGACCTGAGCGAGGCGCTGACAAAAGCCCAGGGCGAACGGATTACGAAGGAGGCCCTGTACCGCCAGAGCCAGGGCATGGGGTTCGAGTCAATCCCTGTGGTTCTCGAGAACGTTCTGATCTCCAACATGAAGACCGAGTACTACAAACTCGACAGCGAATACCAACGCCTCAACGAGACGTTCAAGCCCGACTACCCGAAGATGGTCCGCATGCGTGAAGGGATGAATCAACTGAAGCGACGGTTAGACACGGAGGTCCGACGCGCCGTTGATGCCATCAAGCAGGAGTACGAAGCGGCAGTGCGGAAGGAAAAACTGCTGCAGGAGGCGGTGAATGACCAGAGGCATCTTGCAGTCAAGATGAACCATGACTTCGCTCGGTATGACATCCTGAAGCGGGAGGTTGATACGAATCGCCAGCTTTACGCGAGTTTGCTCGAGCGGCAGAAACAGGCGGGAATCTCGCAAGGGTTAGCGACCAGCAACGTGCAGATTGTTGACATGGCCGAGCCCCCAATGGCGCCATTCAGCCCGAACACGTCCCGAAAACTCCTGCTCGGCGCCCTTCTGGGTCTGACCGTCGGGATCGGCATCGCCTTCTTTTTTGACTACCTGGACAACACCGTGAAAAGCCCGGAGGATCTGGAGCGGGCGCTGGGGATTCCCAGCCTGGCGCTGATCCCGGCGCTCTCCCCGATGACCTCTCGAAAGGCGATCGAGGGGGATCAGAACGGCAAGCCGGTCTTTGAGCTGATCGCCCATCGGGACCTGCGTTCGATCCTCACGGAGGCCTTCAGGGGTTTGAGGACCTCGATCCTCTTCTCCTCCCCTGGGTCCCCTCCAAAGTCCATTCTGTTCACTAGTGCTCAACCCGGAGAGGGAAAAACAGGGCTATCCATCAACACCGCCATCATCCTTTCTCAATCGGGTAGTACCGTGCTGCTTATCGACGGCGACATGCGCCGGCCGATGTGCCACAAATTCTTGCAAGTCCAACCCAAGCCGGGTCTCTCAGACTATCTGACCGGCCATGCTGACCTAGTCTCGGTCATTAAGCAAACCTCTTTGTCGCACCTCTATTTTCTCCCCGCAGGCACGATCCCGGTGAATCCGGCCGAGCTCCTGGGATCCTCAAGGATGAAGGAAGTGGTTGATCTTTTTTCTCAGCGGTTCGACTATATCATCATAGACTCCCCTCCGGTTCTCGGGGTCGCCGATGCCCTGATCCTGTCCACTGTGGCCAAAGGCGTGATCCTGGTCGTTCGGGCCGGATACACACCGCGCGAGATGATCCACCGCGCCTGCAAGAACCTTCTCGAACTCAATGCTCCAATCCTTGGCACGGTATTAAACGATCTCGATACCAGGGGAAACGGATACCCGTACTACTACAACTACTACTACCAGAGCCCCTCCGATCCATCTCCGAAGCCTTCCCCTGATGATGGCGAAGCCGCGGATGACTTCCCGCTGGTGCAACGGGGGGGCGGCAGGAACGAGACCGCATAAGGTACGCGAGATGGTGTCCCGCCTGGGCCCTCGACCACTACGGCGTATGGTCGCCGGCGCGATGTGCGGTGCCTTTCTACTCGCCGGCGCGGCAGCCCTTCGGCCATGGTTGGCGGAATTGAATGAACGCGGAGCGCCGCTCGACCGCGCCGCCCGCCGCGCGATTTCCATCGACCCTGGCAACAGCCGCTTCCCGGCCATCCTTGGATCCGTGCTCCAGTATAGTCTGGTGCTGCGGGACTATCCAGCCGCATTGGCCGCCTATCAATCAGCCCTTCGATCCAATCCACTTGATAGCGCCTCTTGGCTCCATCTGGGAAGGCTGTACCAGAAGCTGGACCGACCCCAGGAGGCCCATCGGGCCCTGCGGCTCGCTCTGGAACTTGCCCCCACCAATGCAAGCATCCTGTGGGAAGCAACCCTCGCGTACCTCGATGAAGGGGACCGCCATGAGGCCCTCCACGCCTTGAGCCGGTTCCTCGCGATCTCGGAGGATGACAACAGCAGCAGGAAGGCGTTCGACCTGGCGCGCAGACTCGCATCCCCGGAAGAGGTGCTCCAGAACATCATCCCGCCAGAGGGCAGGCCGTATGCGCACTACATGAACTATCTACTTGACAGGAACCTTGGGGGCGAGGCCCTTCTGGTCTGGCGCCGACTGAAGGAAATGCCCTCCGGCCCCCACCGGCGCCTCGATGCAAGCCTGCAGCTCCGGGTGGTTGACCTGTTGATCGCTGAGGGGCGATTCGGGCCCGCCCGCGACGTCTGGACGAGCCTCATGAAAGAGATGCCCCCTGCGGCGGCAAACGGCGGCTCGAATCTGATCTCCAACCCGAGCTTTGAACGTCGAGACACCCTTGGGAGAGGGTTTGATTGGAAGATCGGGTCTGCGCCCGGGGTCCTCTGTGACGTCGATACGTCGGTCGCACACTCGGGACGCCAATCGCTCAGGATCTCCTTCGAGAAGGCCCAGGTTGACTTCTCGAACGTCTCGCAGGTCGTTCCGCTGCATCCCGATTCCGCGTACACGCTCGAGGCATACATCAAGACCAGGGGATTCGATGCATCACATGGACTCATTATCGAAGCGATCGAGCCGCGCAAGGGTCTGCTCGCTCGGACTGAGATGGTCGCGGGAACTCGGGACTGGACAAAGGTCGGCTTCACCTTTCGGACCTCCGCGAAAACCGATGCCGTCACGCTCAGGGTCCACAGTGAGCCGGCCCTCCCTTCTTCCATCCAGCGTGGTGCGGCGACGGCCTGGATCGACGATGTCTCTATGCTGAAGGCACACTAAAATCCTATGGGCGCTCATGGGGGCCATGTATCCTGAATGGACGTGCGATTTTCCCTCTCCGAGTTCGTTCCCTCGCTACGTCTCTCGCCCAGGAGAGATAAGAGGCGAGGAGGGAGCAACGACGCATGAAGTGTGTTCTTGAGCGGTCAGATGGCCGTTGATGCCACGCAGAAGGATGTCCCCTCCCGCCTCATCGAGGCGCTTTCCCACGGAGACCCTATCCCGGACACCTCTGCGATCTGTCCGGAGATGAAAGACCTCGTCGCCTTCCTCGCGGAAATCAGCAAGGGGGAGCGATCGGAGTTTCTGCCGCAACTCACACGGGTGGCCCAACATCGGGGGATCCCCTTGCAAGAGATCGCCTCGCGTGCCGGTTTCCTGCTGGCCTGCCTGGACATGCCAGGGGACGATGACGCGTACCGGATCCTCGGGGTCACCCCATCGGCGACGCCCCAAGAGATCAGGAATGCATGGGTCGCCCGCCTGAGCCTGTATCACCCGGACCGTCACCCGGCGAATGGCGATTGGTTCACGCGACAGGCGGCGCGCCTGAACGAGGCGTACCACACACTGAAAGACCCTGCGCGACGGCAGGCGTATGATGAACGACGGCGCCAAGCGCTGGAACGGCTGCGACACGGCCCGAACTCGCCCGCGCACATAGCGAGGCTGCCTCGGATTCCTCTGGTCCTCAGCGGCCCAATGCGGCGGAGGCTGCCGACAGTCCTCACCGGTGGAGCTGTCGTATCGGCCGGGCTGATCGTCCTGTTTCTCTTCCTGGCCCGCCCGACCCTCCGACCTGAGGCCACACCTCTTTTCCGAGGGAACACTCCTGGATCCGTGAAGAAGGGATCATCAGTGCTCGGCCCCGTCGCCGATGACCAGCGACCCGAAGGCCCCTTTCAGCCCCGGCCCGAGAACACACGCGTCAGACAGTTGCCACCACGAGTCATGCCGGCGCGGCGCATGCAACGCGATGTCCAGAAGGTCTCTGACGCGCCTGGGAACCAGACGACACTCGCTCAGGCGCTCCCTCCGCTTCTGCCGGAGCCGAAAGGCCTTGACCGGCAAGAGATCGATGCCCTGCTCGACGAATATGTGGACGCCTACGAAAAGGGGGATGTCGAGCGCTTGATGGCCACCTTCTCCCCCAAAGTCCGCGAAAAAGGGACCCTGGACTCCCAGGCGATTCGGGGCCTCTACGCCAAAGGATTCACTGGACGAGAACAGATCATCTATCGGCTCAAGAATGTCGATGTCCAGATCAAGGGAGATCTTGGCACCGTCACCGCGCAGTATCTAATCTCGGCGAGAAACGCGAGTCAGTCCCAGCGGGGCGTCACCGTCACTGGACGGATCGAGTGGAAGATCCAGCGAGAGGGGGAGAAGGCGAAGATAATCGCCATCAACTACTGACCTGCCCCGTTCCCGTCTCCCTCTCAGTCACCACTATCGGCTTGTCAGTCTCCAGTTCCTCAACACAATACCCCGTGCCATCGGCGCGAGGTATCATATCTCCTGCCCCCCCTCTACGTACCCGCTTCCTGGCGTCGCCATTGCGCTTTCCTCATATAGATCCATGCTCGGGAAAGGGTCGGAGTGGCGTAAGCGAGCCCCGACCGCATGTCTTGCACGCCCGGCCAGGGAACGCCACAGAAAGCCGCGAACCTTCGAGCAGCGCCAGAGCGCAAGGATGAGGGCTCTGTGCCAGTTAAAGGTCGCGTGGTCACGAATGATCCGGACCACCTGATCAGTGTCGGCCAGTTGAAAGGCCTCGTCGATCTGGCCGTCCGACAGTCGCGAGGCGTAGCGCCGAAAGAGCGATCCGGTCCGGATCTCCGAGGCGAGCGCCGACTGCCAAGCGGCCTCGTAGCGCCCGAGAAGTCTTGTGGAGTAGTCACCAGCGGCGAGGGCCTCCTCGGCCGTGGCGGCCGCCAATTCCGCGGTCAGTAACCCGTAGTAGATCCCCCCTCCTGTGGTCGGCTTCACGAGCCCTG
>CAZCMC010000013.1:0-2991 GCA_964499665.1 uncultured bacterium
TGGGCCTGATTGATTGAAGATAAGGCCCGGCGTTTCCGAAGGAGGTAGGCACGTTTAGGCACGTAGCTCAGGGGGAGAGCGCTTGCTTGACACGCAAGAGGTCGGCGGTTCAAGACCGCCCGTGCCTACCATTATTGTCCAGGCCTGTTGTTGTCTTGTCGTGTGATATCGTTTGAGCGGAGAAGGGCATCACACCTCTGTGATGCCCTTTTCTTCTCGATTGCGGGAATAGGTCATGGCAGGATCTAGTGAACAATCGATTGTGGTCACCTTGGATGACGGACGCCGCCAAGAGTTTCCTTCCGGCGTGACGTTGCTGGGCGTGCTCGAGGTGATCGATCCGGCGGCTAAGAAGGAGACCATCGGGGCGACGGTGAATGGCCATCCCGTGGACCTGAGGAGTCATCTCGAGCAGGATGCTCATGTCGGGTTTATCTCGGTTTCCTCGCCGGAAGGGCTGTCGATGCTCCGCCATAGCGCGGCCCATCTGATGGCGGCCGCCGTGGATGCCCTCTTCCCGGGTTCAAAGTTTGCCATCGGCCCGGCGATTGCGGACGGGTTCTACTATGATATCGAGCCTCCTCGCGCCTTGACGCCGGAAGACCTGCCGGCCGTTGAGGCCAAGATGCGCGAGTTGACCGAGCAAAAACTGCCATTCGTCCGATTCGAGCTTCCGCTGGAAGAGGCGATCGCCAAGGCGAATGCGCTGGACCAGCCCTACAAGGTGGAGATCCTCGAGACGATCCGGGACCGGGCGGCAGCGGGTCCCGGGGGGGCCGAGCTGGAAGAACTTGAAACAGAGGTGAATCGTGGGGCGGATCTGGTCAGCTTTTACTCGACCGGCCGCTTCATGGACCTCTGCCGAGGCCCGCACGTCCTTGATACGTCGGTCATCCGCGCCTTCAAGCTGACCCATCTGGCGGGTGCCTACTGGCGGGGCGACGAGCGGCGGCCAATGCTCACCAGGATCTATGGGACGGCCTTCCAGACTCAAGAGGCGCTGGAGCAGCATCTCTTCCGCCTTGAGGAGGCGAAGAGGCGGGATCATCGCCGGCTGGGCCGCGATCTGGACCTTTTCAGCATGGACGACGAGGTGGGTGGCGGCCTCATCCTGTGGCATCCGAAAGGCGCATTGGTCCGCAAACTCATCGAGGACCTCTGGCGGGAGGAGCACCTCGAGCACGGCTACGATCTCATCTATACGCCCCATGTCGGTCGAGCGAAGCTGTGGGAGACCAGTGGCCATCTGGACTTCTACCGCGAGTACATGTACGCCAAGATGGAGATGGAGGGGAACGACTACTACGTCAGACCGATGAACTGCCCCTTTCATATCAAGGTGTTCCAGTCGAAGGTCCGCAGTTACAGGGACCTCCCGTTGCGCTTTGCCGAGCTAGGCACGGTCTATCGCTTCGAGCGTGCCGGGGTGCTTCACGGCCTCCTGCGCGTTCGGGGGTTCACTCAGGACGACGCGCATATCTTTTGCACGCCCGAGCAGATGGTGGAAGAGGTCACCCGGGCCATCGATTTCAGCCTGTTCTTCCTGCGCGCATTCGGCTTCGACGAGTACGAGGCCTTTATCGCAACTCGACCGGACCAGGCGATTGGGGACCCGGCCCTGTGGGACGAGGCGACCGTGGCGCTGCGCCGGGCGGCTGACCGTGCGGGACTCCAGTATAAGATCGAGGAGAGGGGCGGCGCCTTCTATGGACCGAAGATCGACCTGAAGGTGAAGGATGCCCTCGGTCGGCCCTGGCAGTGCACGACCGTCCAGTTCGACTTCAACCTGCCGGAACGTTTCGATATCACCTATGTCGGGGACGATAACCGGCCGCATCGGCCCTTCATGGTTCACCGTGCCCTCCTCGGGTCGCTGGAGCGGTTCTTCGGTGTCTTGATCGAGCACTACGCCGGTGCCTTCCCGATGTGGCTTGCCCCGGTGCAGGCCCGTGTCGTCCCGGTGGCGGACCGCTTCCAGCCCTATGCCCGCCAGGTGTCCGACCGGTTGAGAGCGGCGAAGGCGCGTGCGGAGGTGGATGCTCGGAACGAGAAGGTCGGCTTCAAGATCCGGGATGCCGAAATGCAGAAGATCCCCTATATTCTCGTGGTAGGCGACAAAGAGGCCACGACCGGCACCGTCTCGGTAAGAAAGCGCGGCGGGCAGGACCTGGGTGTCATGCCGATCGACGAACTGGTTGCCGTAATCCAAAGAGAACTCAGGCCAGCCCTCCCGCCGGCGGGGCTGCCTCAATCCAAAGGAGGGAGCATCCATCAGTAGAGGTATCCGGGTCAACGAGCGGATTCGGATTAAAGAGGTTCGAGTCATTAATCCGGATGGGGAACAGCTCGGAATCCTCCCGATTCAAGAGGCCCTGCAGATCGCCCAGAGCCTGGCGCTCGATCTGGTGGAGGTGGCGCCGGAAGCCAAGCCGCCGGTCTGCCGGATCATCGATTACGGGAAGTACCGATACGAGCAGAGCAAGAAGACGCGAGAGGCGAGGAAGAAACAGACGATCATTCAGGTCAAAGAGATCAAGCTCCGGCCCAAGACCGAGAATCACGACTTCCAGTTTAAGGCCAAGCACGCTGAGCGATTCCTGAAGGAGGGGAACAAGACGAAGGTGACGATGATGTTCCGCGGTCGGGAGATGGTCCACCTCAATCGGGGCAAGCTGCAGTTGGACCGCTTTGCCGATGCACTCAAGGAGGTGGCAGTGATCGAGCAGCACCCGAAGCTTGAGGGCAGGAACATGGTCATGATCCTGACCCCCAAGCATTAGGAAAGGAGGGACTGTGCCGAAGATTAAGACGCTGAAGGGAGCGGCGAAGCGGTTCAAGGTGACGGGAACCGGCAAGATCCGGCGCTATAAGGCGTCCAAGAGCCACCTCCTGACCGGAAAGTCAAAGAAACGGAAGCGGAATCTGCGACAGCCCGGTCTGGTGTCGAAAGCGGATGCCGCGCGAATGAGGCGACTGATCCCGTATCAGTGA
>CAZCMC010000013.1:3091-9921 GCA_964499665.1 uncultured bacterium
AGAAGGTGGGGAGAAGAGGATGCCACGAGCAAAAGGTGGATTCAAGACACGGCGGCGCAGGAACCGGGTTCTGAAAGAGGCCGAGGGGTACTGGGGAAAACGAAGCAAAGCATACCGCACCGCCCAGGAGGCCGTAGATCGGGCCAAGAAGTACGCCTATCGCGACCGCAAGGCGCGCAAGCGGGACTTTCGCAGATTATGGATCATTCGGATTAACGCGGCCGCGCGCCTAGTCGGCCTGTCCTATGGCAGGTTGATGGGCGGCCTCAAGAAGGCTGGCGTAACGATCGACCGAAAGATGTTGGCCGAGCTGGCCATCCAGGATCAGGCGGCGTTCGACAAACTGGCGGAGGCTGCCCGCGCGCACATTGCGGCCTGATCACTGAGCGATCCCTATGATATCCGCCCCGACCCTGTCGGGGCTTCTTGTTGTGGAGGTCGGGTGAACGAGCTGCGAAAGGATCTTGAGAATCTTCAAGCGGAGGCCATCGCTCAGATTCAGAACAGCGCGGACGCGACTCAGCTCGAGCAGACCCGCGTCCACTTTCTCGGTCGCAAGGGCCGACTCACCACCATTCTTCGCCAATTGGCAACGTTGGCCCCCGAGGACCGTCCCATTGTCGGCGCACTTGCCAACCAGGTCAAGGAGACGATCGAAGAGGGGATTGTCGCTCGTCGAGCCGCCTTCGAATCGATTCCGAGTGATGAGATCCTGGCCAAAGACCAGATCGACGTTACCCTGCCGGGGCGCCGCCCAAGCCTGGGCCGCCTGCACCCCATTACGCAGATCATCCGACGGATCTGTGAGGTCTTCGCGGAAATGGGCTTTGCCGTCATGGAAGGGCCTGAGGTCGAGTGGGATTACTACAACTTCGAAGCCCTGAATATCCCCGAGGATCATCCCGCCCGGGATATGTGGGACACGTTCTGGATCGATCCGGGGATCTCAGACGTCGCCAAGCCGATGCTGCTAAGAACGCATACCTCTCCGATGCAGATTCGCATCATGGAGCAGACCCGGCCGCCGATCCGCGTCATCGTCCCGGGGAAGTGTTATCGCTACGAAGCAGTGGACGCCAGCCACGAGAGTCAGTTTGACCAGATCGAAGGGCTGGCCGTGGACGAGCAGATTACCTTTGCCGACCTGAAGGGGACGCTGCATACCTTCGCCCGTCACCTCTTCGGCAAGGACCGAAAGGTCCGCTTTCGGTGCGATTATTTCCCCTTCGTCGAGCCGGGAGTAGACATGTCGATCGATTGCTTTCTCTGCAAGGGCGGCGGGTGCCGGCTGTGCAAGGAGAGCGGGTGGCTGGAGATTCTTGGGGCCGGGATGGTCCACCCGGGCGTCCTGGCCCGCGTCGGGTACGACCCGGCGCGATACAGCGGCTTCGCCTTTGGACTTGGGCCGGCACGGGTCGCCATGCTGAAGTATGGCATCGAAGACATCCGCTTCTTTCACGGTAACGACCTCCGCTTCCTCCGCCAGTTCCCCTGAGGACCGGCGTTTGCGCGATCATCCCGGACTCCGTCGTTCGCACATGGCGAGAGTCAATGAATCTAGGGGCGGGCCCCGGATCGTTTCTTCGGCTACCGACCAGTGTATGACGGCGCTGCGAACCGCCGCCGAGCCGTTGTTTCGATACCCCTGAGCATCCTTGTTGTGGAGAAGACGTGAAGGTCTCGATCAAGTGGCTGGCTGAGTATGTTGACATTGCGGTGCCCGCAAAGGAGCTGGCCCACCTGTTGACCATGTCGGGGACCGAGGTCGCCGGCATCGCGCAACGTGGAGAGGGGTGGGCCGGGATCGTCGTCGGTCGCGTCGCCTCCCTTCGCCCTCACCCGACGGCTGACTCATTGACGCTCGCGACCATCGAGGTCCGTGGGGATCCCGTGACTGTCGTGACCGGTGCCACGAACCTGAAGGTGGGGGATAAGGTTCCCTATGCGCCGGTTGGCGCCCGCCTCCTGGACGCCCACACGGGCCGGCGAGCGGCAGTGGGGGGGGCCAGGATTCGTGGGGTGGAGTCGTGGGGAGTGGTCTGCTCCGAGAAGGAGCTGGGTCTCTCGGATGCCCACGAGGGAATCTTGATCCTCCCGCCCGAGGCCGAGATCGGCCAACCGCTGGCGGATGTGCTGGGTGACACCATTCTCGACCTCGAGATCACACCGAATCGGCCCGACTGCCTGGGGGTGTTGGGGGTCGCTCGCGAGGTGGCTGCCCTCACTGAACAGTCGCTCCGTCTCCCGAACCTGACCTATCCCGAACAGGGTCCTGATGTCAAGCAGGCAGCGCAAGTTGAGATCCTGGCGCCGGACCTTTGCCCTCGATACAGCGCGTCTGTGATCCACGATGTCACGGTTGGCCCATCGCCCTCCTGGCTTCGGGACCGCCTTCTCACCGCTGGAGTGCGGCCGATCAATAGTATCGTTGATATCACGAACTATGTCATGCTCGAGTATGGGCAGCCGTTGCACGCCTTCGATTACGAGACGCTACTGGGCCGGCGAATCGTGGTGCGGCGCCCCCGGCCCGAGGAATCGATCCGCACACTGGACGGCGTCGTGCGTCGGCTCACCACCGAGATGCTGGTGATCGCCGATGCAGAGCGCCCGGTGGCCCTGGCCGGCATCATGGGCGGGGCGGAGACGGAGGTGACTGAGCGGACGAGAGTGGTGCTCCTCGAATCGGCCAATTTCTCTCCTACGTCGATCCGTCGGGGTTCCCGTACCTTGAGACTCAAGACCGAGGCGTCTGTCCGCTTCGACAAGGGTCTGCCGCCGTCCCTCACCATGTTGGCGCTGAGACGCGCCACCAAGATGTTGGTGGAGCTGTGTGGGGGCCGGGCGTCGCGTGGGGTGCTGGATGCCTATCCGGCTCCGCAAGATGCCATCACCATCAGGCTGACGCCTGTGGAGCTCCGGCGGATCTTGGGCATCGAGCTGACGCTGGCCCAGATTAGCCGTGCGCTGGGGCGGCTTGGGTTCGACTGCCGAGAAGAGGGACAGGCCCTCCTTGTCAGATCGCCGGAGCACAGGAGTGATATCCAGATCCCCGCCGATCTTGTGGAAGAGGTGGCACGCCTAATCGGATATGACCGGATCCCGACGACAACGTTGGCCGGCCCCCTCCCGGATCATCCCCCTCAGCCGATGCGTTCCCTCACTGAGCGGGTGAGAGACCTGCTGGTCGGCTGCGGCCTACAGGAGGTGATCAGCTACTCATTGGTCGGCCGCCGGCTCCTGAGCAAGATCGCCCCTGGGGCGAAGGATGGGGCGCCGGATCCCCTCCGCTTGGCGAACCCGATGACGCCCGACCACGAGATGCTGCGGACGTCGCTCCTACCCAGCCTCTTGGAGTGTGTCGCCGGTAATCTTTGTCTGGACGAGCCGGGTCCCCGGCTGTTCGAGATCGGGCGAATCTATCTCGCGCGCAAAGGGGATCTGCCCAAGGAGCAAGAGATGCTGGCGGTTGCCATGGCCGGCCAGGGATGCCGGAGGGGATGGAGTGAAAGACCGCTTGAACTGGATTTCTACGACCTGAAGGGGGTCGTGGAGGAACTCCTGGTTCGGCTGAATCTGAAAGAGCCGCGCTTTTGTCGGACCGCCAGCCAGGACCTCCTTCATCCCGGTCGAGCGTTGGCCATCGAGTGGAAAGGCCTGCGGCTCGGGGTGATGGGAGAGCTTCACCCTACGGTCGCCCGCAACTTCGAGTTCCGGGTTCCGGTGTTTCTGGCCGAGTTCGACCTGGAACTGCTCCTTGAGGTGTTTCAGGGCGATTCCCTGCGGATCGCGCCGCCACCACGCTTTCCGGCCGTGCGAAGGGACCTTGCCCTTGTGGTGGAGGAGCGAGTCGCTGTGTCGGAGCTGTTCGACCTGATCCGGCAAGCCGGTGGACCACTCCTTGCTGCGGTTGAGCTCTTCGACCTGTACCATGGCCAGGGACTCCCGCCTGGGACCAAATCGTGCGGCATTACGCTTACCTTCCGGTCCCAGGAGCGGACCTTGACCGATGCCGAGGTGGCCGAGATCGAGGCCCGCATCGTCGAGCTGCTGGGGAGGCTCGCTGGGGCGCGGCTGCGAGGATAGTTTTCACTTTACAAGGATGATGTGCTTTGATAGGCTCTCGTGCGAACAACGTCGATGAGCCAGGCGAAGTGAATCCCAGGGGGGCCATCACAGCAAGGCCTGGAAATGATTGGGGAAAAGCTCAAGGAACTGGAGGGTCGAGTAAAAGCGGCTGTTGCTCTTATAGTGAAGGTCAGGGGAGAGAAGTCCTTATTGGAGCAGAGGGTGGAGGAGCTGAAAGCCACCATCAGCGGCCGATCGGAGCAGATGAAAGCCCTTGAGGCCGGACGAAAGAAGGATCAAGAGCAACTCAGTCGCTTGCAGCGAGAACGCGATGACGTTCGGCTCAAGATAGATCGCTTGCTGGAGGAGATCGCGAAGATCGAAGCCTCCGTCGAGCCGGAATCCTGACGCAGCATGGAACACCTGATTACTGTGATGATCCTGGGAGAGCAGTACACGATCCGGGCTACGGAGGACCCCGCATACGTCCGAAAGGTGGCCCAGTATGTTGACGAGAAGTTGGAGGCGGTGGTGAAGGGTTCTCCATCTCTTCCCTCCAACAAAGCCATCGTCTTGGCCTCATTGAATATTGCAGACGAGCTCTTTAAGCGCGAAACAGAGAGGGAGCGGTCCGAGGCGTCGGTAGCGGCCAGGCTTGGTGAGCTATCAGATCTGTTGGGGGCCGAACTCACATCATGAACAGACGGTCCCCGTGGAGCGGCGGTCGTGATCCTCACGTCAGGGGGACGTAAGTGGAGAAAGAGGGCAGTGCTGTAGGCTGCATGGGTCCTCACGGTTTTCGTGAGGCCACCTGCGGTGTTCGTGATGAGGGCGCGTGCTTCACCTCAACGGCGGAAGAAAGGGAGCCATCATCACGGCGTGGCGCGCGCGGCCCTGACTTTTCCCGGGAGAGTGTGAATTGCTGCCTGGACGGCCGCCTGGTTAGCCAGGTTAACACATCACCTCTCGCACGCCAGACCGGTGGAGGGTCTTCCCCTTTCTCGTCCTTCTTCGCCGCCCATTGTCGGAGCTGATAACCTTCCTGATCTTTTCCCGCCCCGGCCCAAAGACCTTCTCGTTATTCCCTTCTCAGTGAGCCTGTTGTATCGCCGGCCGTTGCGTCAGCAGCGGTGGTGTGCGTAACTCGGAAGGAGGTGGACGTCCGTTGATAATCGGGCTGGCCGAGCTGGCGATCGTCCTGATCGTGGCGGTCGTCGGAGTGGTCGTCGGGTACCTGCTGAGAAAGCGGGTCGTCGAAAGCAGGGTGGCCGAGGCGGAGACCTTATCCAAACGGATCCTGCGCGAGGCCGAGAAGGAAGCAGAAACGAAACGCAAGGAGGCCGAACTTGAGGCCAAGGAATTCGCCTTCCAGGCGAAGGCCGATCTGGAACGGGAGAGCAAGGGTCGCCGGCAGGAGCTCCAGAATCTTGAGCGTCGCGTGGCCCAGGGGGAAGAGGCGTTGGGTCGGAAGCATGAGCAAGTGGAGCGGCGCGACCGCGATCTTGGTTCACGGGAAAGGGACATCGCCAATAAGGAACGGGCTGCCGTTGAGAAGGAGAACCGGGGAACCCAATTGATGGAAGAGGCACAGCGGCAACTGGAGCGGATCTCCGGCCTTACAGCCGAGGAGGCCAAACGGATCTTGCTCCAGAACCTGGAGCATGAGGCCAAGCTCGAGGCGATCGGCTTGTTCAAGCGGCTTGAGGACGAGACAAGGGAAGGGGCCGACCGGAAGGCCAAAGAGATACTCGCCGTCGCCATTGATCGATGTGCCACAGAGTTCGTCATGGAATCAACGGTCTCCGTGGTCGACTTACCGAACGACGAAATGAAAGGGCGGATCATCGGACGGGAGGGAAGAAATATCCGGGCTTTCGAGCGCGCGACAGGGATCGATGTGATCGTGGATGACACCCCCGAGGCGGTGATCCTGTCCGGCTTCGATTCGATCAGGCGGGCCATCGCGAAAGAGGCGCTCCAACGACTCATCACCGACGGTCGGATCCATCCCACTCGAATTGAGGAAATCGTGGAGAAGGTCAAGGGTGAGATCGAGGATGACATCAAGAAGGCTGGAGAACAGGCCGCCTTCGATCTGGGCATCACCGATCTGCATCCTGAGCTGGTCCGCTTGGTTGGGCGTCTCAAGTACCGAACCAGCTATTCACAGAATCAGCTCCAACACACTCTTGAAGTGGCGCAGATGGCCGCGACCATCGCGGCTGAGTTGGGGCTCGATGCCAAGGTGGCAAGGCGGGCGGGCCTGCTTCATGACATCGGGAAGTCAGCCGATGTCAACATCGAAGGGACCCATGTCACCATTTCGGCCGAACTGGCCAAGAAATACGGTGAGGACCCCAAGGTGGTGAATGCCATCGCCGCCCACCATGAAGATGTGGAGATCACCTGTCTCGAAGCTGTGGTGCTCCAAACCGCTGACACCATGTCGGCGGCCAGGCCGGGGGCGAGACGCGAACTGCTGGAAAGCTACGTGAAGCGGCTGGAAGGGTTGGAGAAAATCGCCAACTCCTTCGCCGGAGTCAGCAAGACCTACGCCATCCAGGCAGGTCGAGAGGTGCGCATCATTGTGGAAAGCTCCGAGGTCTCGGACATGCAGGCGTACCAACTTTCGCGGGACATCGCGAAACGGATCGAAAAAGAGCTGCAGTACCCGGGCCATATCAAGGTCACAGTGATCCGCGAGACGCGCGCAGTCGAGTACGCCAAATAGAACAGTTCCAGGTTCCATGTGCCAGGTTCCA